>DYTM01000255.1 GCA_020725985.1 Methanomassiliicoccus sp. | reverse complement strand
CTCCCTGGGGTCGAGTCGGCCCGCCCGTTCCCCCATAGTGTCCCTCGAGCTGAGAATTGACGAAGTCCACGAGGAGATTTCCAGGATCAAGAACCAGCTCGGTCACTAGGCCCGGCCCTCCCGTTCTTTCTTCCGCGCGGCTCTGCCACGGACCTCCGTCGCATCAGGGGCAAGAATCGTTATAACGCCGGAGGGCGATTCAATCAGACGATGGAGACATTGGACACTGAGGTTGCGATCATAGGTTGCGGCCCGGCCGGGCTCCAGGCCGCCATTCACGCCGCCCGGAAGAAGGTCGGCGTCGTGGTCATCGGTCATCCTGAGAAGAGTGCCCTGGTGAAGGCGAAGGTCGAGAACTACCTCGGCATCGGGTCCGCCGACGGAGATGACATCCTTCGGGTCGGGATGGAGCAGGCCGTCGGGTTTGGTGCCACGGTCTTGAAGGAGGACGTCATCAAGCTGACGAAAGCCGAGGGTATTTTCATCATCATCACCGACAACGACAGGGAGGTGAGGGCGAAGGTTCTCATCCTTGCACCAGGCATCTCGAGGGCGAAGCTGGGGGTGAAGGGCGAGAAGGAGTTCTTGGGGAGGGGGGTGAGCTACTGCGCATCCTGCGACTGCAACTTCTTCAGAGACAAGAGAGTGGCGGTGGTGGGAGACGAGAGCGTCGCCGCCTCCTCGGCCCTTCTTCTGAGGGAATACGCGAGCAAGGTCTACTGGATTGCCAAGTATCTGAAGGTCGCCAAGCCGATGCTGGATAAGGTCAAGGCGACGGACATCGAGGTCCTCTCTCCGGCATCGCCGGCGAAGATCGAGGGGGACGAGGTGGTGACGGGGATGGAGCTGAAGGACGGCCGGAAGATCGAGGTGGCCGGGGTGTTCATCGAGCTCGGCGCGATGGGCTCGGCCGAGCTCGCCCTCGAGATCGGCGTTCTGCCGGATCCCAGCGGGACGATCAAGGTTGACGAGGAATGCAGGACCGAGGTGGCCGGGGTGTTCGCCTGCGGGGATGTGACGGGGAAGCCGTGGCAGCTCGCGAGGGCGGTGGGACAGGGGTGCATCGCCGGCACTAACGCCGCCAGAATAGTGAGGGGAGAGGAGGACTGATCCTTCCCTATGTCCCTTGAGAACGAGCTGATCGCCGGGATACTGCGGGGCGAGGGGGGCTTCAGGGAGGCGCTCAGGCGGGTGCTCAAGGAGGATCTTCGGATGAGCGTCCACGAGTTCTGCGAAAGGACCGGGCTCTCCAGCAGCACCGTGTACAAGATCATGCAGGAGGAGAGGGAGCCGAACCTTCGGACTGTGCGCAGCGTGATCAAGGCGGTGAGGAAGCTGGAGAAGCATCCGGGGGGGAACTTCATCGCTGTCATCGCAAGCCGTCCAGTCCTCGACAGGATCGAGGAAAGGATCGTGAAGATAGGCGATCAGAATGTGCGGGTGAAGGAGTATCCGGCGGCGACGATGGAGGAAGCGATAATCTCTGCGGTCATGGCGGAGAAGGACGGCGCGCTCGCGGTCGTCTGCGCACCGATAATCGCCCCGACAATCGAGAAGATCCTGACGATCCCGGTCTCGGTGGTCATTCCCCGGGAAAGCATGCTCAGGGCGATCGAGAGTCCGGCCAAGAGGACGGTCTAGGTGCCG
>DYTM01000254.1 GCA_020725985.1 Methanomassiliicoccus sp. | reverse complement strand
CGATCGAGCTGAGGAAGCGGTACAAGAGGACTGTCCTCGAATCGCTGAGGAATGTCGAGAAGCGAGGGTTGACGAAAACGACGAACATCCAGTATTTCTACAGCGACAACCCGAGCCTCTCCGGGATGGTCTGCGGCCTGACCATGCAGTACATGGGAGACCGGGACAAGCCCACGATTGCGCTGTCTGTCGGGGAGAAGGAAACGAGGATCTCCTCAAGGGCGACCTTCGAGATCCTGGATTTGGGCGTGGATTTGGCGACGGCCCTTCGGGACGGTGCCGCAGCCGTCGGAGGACTCGGCGGGGGGCACGCCATCGCAAGCGGGGCGACGATCCCGACGGGAAGGGAGGAGGAGTTCTTGAAAAAGCTCGACTCCCTCATCGGAGAGCAGAAGGCGAAGAAGGCGACGGCGGGCTAGCTCCTCCAGGTGACGTCGACATCGTCGGTCCTGAACCGCTGGCGGACGTGGGTTTCCTCGATCCCCATTCTTATCCCGGAACGATGCATCACCAAGCCCGTCCACGCGATCATCGCGCCATTGTCGATACACAGCTTCCCCTCCGGAACGAACATCGACGCGCCCCTCTCCTCCGCCATCCTCGCGACCATCTGCTGCAGCCTCTTGTTCTGTACGACGCCTCCTCCGAGGAGAACCTCGTCCTTCTCGACGTGTGCCATCGCTCTTTCCGTGACCTCGGTGAGCATGGCGAAGCAGGTCTCCTGCACGGAATGGCAGATGTCTTCGACGCTCGCTCCGTCGGCCCGGAGGTTGAGGGCGGCAGTGAGGATGCCCGAGAACGCCATGTCCATTCCCTTGACCGAGTATGGAAGTTCAAGCAACCGCTTCCCCTCTTTCGCGATCGTCTCTATCCTCGGCCCGGCGTAGTATCCCAGACCGATCTCCCGGCCGAGCTTGTCGAGCATGTTCCCAACGCCTATGTCCAACGTTTCCCCGAAAATCCTGTAGCGGCCGTTCGCGAAGGCGATGACCTGAGTGTTGCCTCCCGAGGCGTAGAGAAGGACGGGGTCCTTGGCGGGAGTCTTTGCCACGCCGATCTCCAGGTGGGCGATGCAGTGGTTCACGCCCACGATCGGCACGCCGATTGAAAGTGAAAGGGCTCTCGCGGCGGTGGCGACGGTGCGAAGGCAGGGTCCCAAACCAGGACCCTGAGAGAATGTCACCAAATCCACCTCTTCTGCCTTGATTCCTGCCGTCTCGAGCGCCCTGCCTATCAACGGGGCAACGTTCTCAGCATGATGATTCGCCGCTTCCCGCGGATGGATGCCCCCCTTCTCCGGCTTGTACATCTTCGCTTCGTTGGCGAGTATGTTGGCATCGTCGTCAACAATCCCCACCCCGATCGTGTGGGCGGTACCCTCCAAGCCGAGCGCTATCATGCATCTACAAGGATGGGAGACGGGATTATCAAACTTCTCAGCTCGAATTCTTCAAAGAGCTCAGGTGGTTAAGTATCGGAATCGCGCACTCCACGACCTTCTCGTCGACGACCAGGATCGGCGTGTTCTTGTCTAGAATCTCAAAATAGGCGGCCTCGGCCAGCCCCTCCGCCGAGGACATGTCTATGACGTTGACCTGAAGCCCAGCGGGAATCCGCTCTTTCACGTAGTCGCATTTCTGACAGCCCGGTTTGGTGAAGAG
>DYTM01000030.1:9055-10449 GCA_020725985.1 Methanomassiliicoccus sp. | reverse complement strand
AAAGCGTCCGATCTCGTTCAGGTCCATCATCATGAGTTTGGGGTAGTTGTCCTGGGTGAGGAGGAGGCTCTTCTTCGCCTTGGTCCTCGCGCAGGCGTAGGCGTAGTTGCCCTTCTTACCCCAGAAAGCTTTCATCGACTCACCCGAACAGGATGGTGGAGACGTTCTTCATCTCCCGCTCCCACAAACCCTCCAGTATCGTCCGGAACCTGAAATCCAAGCGGACCGACCCGTCCTCGCTCTCGAGTATGATGCCCGATTCCATGTCTCCCTCGACCACGGACCCTATGCCTGAGATTCCCGCGAGAAGCGGGGATTCCTTCCTCGGGCACAGGACCCTCGGCCTTGGAACAGACCTGCTGGCGCCCTCGATGATCGTGCGGTACACCTTCGACTTGCTCTCCGGCGGCATCAGGCTAATTTCCCGAAGCGTCTGCTCGAAGGCCCTGTCAAGAATCTCCTTCTTCGCGTTGAGGACGATCTTCTTCGCTTCCAGCTCCGCGCTCGAGATCTCCTGCCTGCGGAGCCGCCGCAGGGTCTCCTCCAGCTCCCTCTCCTGCACCCTCTTCCTCTTCGCCGCGGCCTCGTCCGCCTCCCGAAGGATGGCGGACAGCTCCTTCTCCGCTTCCTTGACAAGCTTGTCCGCTTCCACCCTGGCGCTTTCCAGGATGTCCTTGATCACTTTGTCCAGCGCCATGATCCGGCCCCTCGTCAACCGCTCAACCTACACCATCTTGGTCCACAGCAGAATGGCCATGACCAGACCGAAGATGACGATCGTCTCCGGCAGAACCATCATGACGATGCCCCTGCCGAACAACTTCTCGTTCTCGGCCATAGCCCCGACCGCGGCCGCGCCCACGTCCTTCTCGGCAAGACCGGCGCCGAGCCCGGCGAGCCCTACCGCGATCCCTGCACCCACAGCTATCAGACCTGCCTCTATAGCCATTTCTTTCACACCTCCGTGTATTTCCTTTCTACCTTCAGCGGATCGAACTTCAACCCGCCGCCTTCATAGAACTTCGTGAAGAACTCGACGTACTGTAGCCTAATGCCGTGCAGTCCCGCCGAGATTATCGCGAGAACGAATATCATGAGATGACCGACGATGAAGACCAGGACGGCGAAGAGGATCATAATCCCGCCCCCGGCCGCGATCATCTCGATCGCTATGCTGTTGAAGGCGAGGGCCATGCCCGCCTTCGCCATGCCGATGGCTGCAAGCCTGGCGTATGAGACGATGTTGCTCATCAGGCCAGGCAGCTCCAGGATGATTCTCCCGCCCTCCCCCTTCATGCCGATTCCGATGCCTCCGACCAGAAGCCCGATCCCGCCGAGCATGCGCGGACCGGTGAAGTCCATCGCCATCCCGAGGATGAGGACGTCGATTATCT
>DYTM01000030.1:959-9045 GCA_020725985.1 Methanomassiliicoccus sp. | reverse complement strand
TGCTTGATCCCGTGCCTCATCGCCACGTTGAAGAAGCCGAGGCCGAACCCGATGAACAGATGGACGATCCCTATCCAGATGCTGATGTATAGAAGGATCTTGACGTCGTGAAGCTTGCTGAACATGCCGAGTGGGATCGACACTGCCCCGAGGTCGATCGCGTGCGGGAGCTCGACCCCTAGCAGGCTCGACCAAGTGATCTCGTGCTCCTTCGGGGCAAAGTGCATCCCGAGGGCCTCCCCGAAGATGAAGAGACCGAACAGGATCGTGAAGATGCCGCCGAAGAAGAGCATCGTGGCGATCGCTCGCCAGTCCTTGCTCTTGCACTTCTTCATTCCCAGGTAGCCTAGAACGACGAAAGGAACGCCATAGCCGACGTCCCCGACCATGAGGCCGAAGAATATCGGGAAGACGATCGAGATGAAAGCGGTGGGATCGATCTCGTTGTACTTCGGAATCGAGATGAGCTCGACGAAGTACTCGAAGAGGCTCACCGGCCGGGGGTTGTGGGCTTTGACCGGCACCTCCTCCTCTTCCCCTTCACTCTCATGCCTCTCTGCCTTCCTCGTCTTCTCCTCCAGCATTTCGACGAAGACCCCCTCCCCCAACTTCTCGGCAAATGCTTTCCTCAGCCCCTCCAGACTTGCGGATGGGATCCAGGCTTCGAGGATGAATGAACGGGCCGTCGCCCCCGCCCGGAGGGGGGTCTCGGCCTTCCTGACAATGATGCTCAGATACTCGTCCGAGGCGAGGGCGAAAGAGGAGTGCTTCTCCTTGAGCTTACCCAGCTTCTCCGTCACGTCCTCGAGGCTCTTAAGGAGGAGCGCTTCCTCCTCCTCGAGCTTCCGGACGGTCTCGACAGGCTGCCCGCTGCCAGCGGGGATTGTGACCTCGGACAATCCGTGCTGAATGAGTATGCGCTGGGCCTCCTCCGCCTCCGCGCGGGAGACGAAGACTGCGATGAGCCTCTCCTCCTCGGCCTTGAAGATCTCGACCTGGTCGAGGGACTCGACCAGCACGCCCTCGGGGTCGCTCCTGTATGTCCCGACGAAAACCGCCAGGGACTTGTATCCCCGATACAGCTCGAGGTCCAATGGCAGGACTGTGAGCGGCTCAAGGTCCCTCTCCTGCTGGTCCAGCTCTCCGAGGCGCTGCTGTATCTTGCCTTTGGATTCGACCAGGTCGGCGATCTCGAGCTGGAGGGCCCCTATCGCCCGATCCACGTCCTTCAGGATGGTCTCGAGGCGGACGGGTTCGGGGCGCTTCACTTCCCCTATCCCCAGATCCTTCTCCACCGCCCTGAGCCTGAGGAGCTTCTTCGACGCGTCAGACGCGGCCGGAAGCGGAGAGCCGAGGGTGAATCCCTCCTCGTCCGGAGGGAAGTCGATGAGGTGAACGGACTCGAGATCGTAAAGGACCTCGACCGTCTTCTCCAAAAGACCCTTAGAACCCACGATGAGGATTCTATCCATTGGCTCCGGCAGCAGCATCTATCGCCCTCTCAAAACTATCCCTAAGATGATTCTTGACCTTCGGAATCCTTTCATCGGCCTGCTTCCTGATCTTCGCGGCCTCAGTACGACCTTTGCTAAGAATCTCTTCCTTTTGAGAAGCGACGCTTTTCTTCTCCTTCGAAAGAGTCGACTCGATCTCAGCTTTGAGCTTCTCTTCGGCTTCACGGCCCCTCTGCAGAGCCTGTTTCCGAGCGGCGGCAACAATCGCCTTCTGCCGTTCCTGAGCCTCCTTGATGATGTGCTCGGCCTCCTCCTCGGCCTTTCTCACCTCAAGAAGCGTATCAGCTCTGGCCACTGGACTCTCCCCAGATAGTTGCGAGTGGAACATTCTCACCATATTTATACATTTGTTATTCAATTGTCGATGCTCCGAGGGGCCTCTGAGCCGTGGCCATTGGGATCTCGAAGGATAGCGGAACACCCTCAGCGCGGAAACTTCCTCACGGCAACGCCGCTCTCGTCAAGGATCTCTCGCGAAAGCTCGTCAACGTATTCGTCCTTGAAAACGACCTCGACTATTCCTGCGTTGACAAGTATCTTCGCGCACAGGACGCAGGGGAAGTTCGTCGCGTACATCGATCCGCCCTTTATGCTCACCCCGAAGTATGCTGCCTGGATGACCGCATTTTGCTCCGCGTGCACGCCCCTGCAGAGCTCGTGCCTCGTCCCCGACTCGACGTTGTCCCTCGCCCGGACGCACCCCACCTCCCCGCAGTGCCTCAGGCCCCTCGGGGCGCCGTTGTAGCCGGTGCTGAGTACCCGCTTCTCCTTGACGACGACCGCCCCCACCTTTCTCCTGAGGCAGGTGGACCTCGTCGACACGAGTTCCGCCATCTTCATGAAGTAGGTGTCGTTGTCGGGTCTTTCCACGAGCCTACTCGTATCCGTCCCGCCTATATCCACTTTTTCATCTCCCCGACGGCGTCAGCGCCAGGACCATTCCAGCGCGACCTAAATCCCGCGCCCCCAACCAACTATTTATAATGAAGAACCCCTAACTGGCGTCGTGCCTGGCGAAGACAAACCGAAGAGGCCATACCTCAGGACGATCAAGGGAATCGGGGCGACGGTGGGCGTCGTGCTCATCATCTTCCTCGCCCTTTTCGCCTACAGCGGCGTTTGGCCTCCGCTCGTCGTGGTGGAATCGAACAGCATGCAGCACTCCGACGCCAGGAGCTCGATCGGCGTGATCGACACCGGGGACCTGGTCATTGTGAAGAAGGCTGGTGCGGGGGAAGAGGTCATCACCTACGTCGAAGGGGTGGCGAGCCGGCACATGACCTACGAAGGGTACGGCGACGTCGTCATCTACTCGAGATACGGCCAGCAAAGCACCACCCCAATCATCCACCGGGCAATCTGCCGCCTTGTCTACAACAGCACCGGCGGGGGGTTCGACATCCCCTCCCTAGCCAATCTGCCTCCCGAGCAGTGGAACGTCCCGACCGCCTCGGAGAAGGTCTGGTGGGATCTGAAGGGCACGGTCGAGATCTACGACGTGGGGTACCTCGGGGTGACGGTCAGGATCGATCTCAAGAGCATTCTCCAATATTTCGGCTCTAGAACGCCGCACGGAGGCCTGATCACCATGGGAGACCACAACATCGTCAGCGAGGGTGGAATACTTTACGGCTACTACGACCAGATCTCCATCTTCAGGGAGCCAGTTCTGGATGAGTGGATCGTGGGGAAGGCCCGGGGGGAACTGCCCTGGTTCGGCCTGTTGAAGCTCTGGGTGAGCGGGGACGCCCCCGCGACCGTTCCCGAGAACAGCAAGACGAACCTGTTCATCTCGATCGCGCTCATCGTCGGTCTCCCTATCGCCCTCGACCTGTCGAACGTGATCTTGAAAAGAAGGGGGATAGAAATGTTCGCCTGGACCAGGAGACTCGACCCGAGGAGGCTCTTCAAGAAGGCGCGGCCCGAGCCGAAGGAGGAGAAGCCCGCCTCCCGGAAGGCCCGCCCGAAGGCTGGCCCCGAAGGCAACGTGAAGGTAAGGAAGCTGAAGGAACGGAAATGATCAGATCAGCGTCGTCTGGGTCTTCTGCTTGAAGTTCTTCAGACCCTGGAGCATCTCGTCCTCCTCGAGTATCTTCTTCGCCTCGAGAAGAGGAACGCTCGACTCGATCTCCTTCGTTCTCCCGCCCCGACCGAAGGACTTCACCCTTGCATGGATGACACCGAGCATGTCCAGCTCGGAGATGAGGTCGGTGATTCTTCTCTGGGTCAGGACGCTCACCCCCGCCGACCTGCTTAGTTCCCGGTAGACCTCGTACACCTCCCCAGTGGTGAGGCGCCCGTCCCCCTTCTCCTCGTTCAGGATGATGCTCATGAGGACGAGCTTCGACTGGGTGGGGAGGGTTCGAATCGCTTCCGTGACGCAGTCGAGCTCGATCTTGTTTTTCGCCTTGTACACGTGGGCCTCGGTTACCTTGTCGTCGGAGTTCCGTTCTGCGATCTCCGCGGCCACTCTAAACAAATCAAGAGCTCTCCTAGCGTCCCCGTGCTCCTGGGCCGCAAGTGCCGCGCACAGCGGGATGACGCTCGGCTCCAGAATCCCCTCCTCGAAGGCGAGGCTCGCCCTCTGGTTGAGAATGTCCTGGAGCTGCTCTGCGTTGTACGGCGGGAAGACCATCTTCTCCTCTCCGAGCCTGCTCTTCACCCTTGGGTCGAGAAACTCCGTGAAAGTGAGGTCGTTCGATATGCCTATGAGGGACAACCTCGCCTTCTCCAGGTCGTCGTTTATCTTCGAAAGATGGTAGAGGACGTCGTCCCCGCTCTTGTACACGAGCTTGTCGATCTCGTCCAGGACGATGATGCTGACCTTCCCCTCCTCCTCGATCTTCTCCCGCAGGATGTTGTACACCCTCTCGGTGCTCCAGCCTGTAAAGGGGATCCTCTCATTGAAGTCGTCGATGAGGCGGTTCCCTATGTTCTGCAGCACCCCATACTGGGTGTCCACCACCTCGCAATTCATATAGACGAAGGACACCCTGTTGAACTCCGAGTCCGCCTTCTTGATCTCGTTCCCGAGATACTTGACGGATGCCGTCTTCCCCGTCCCCGTCTTCCCGAAGATGAGGACGTTCGACGGCCTGTCCCCGTTGAGCGCTGTCGCCAAGACCCCCGCTAGCTGGCCGATCTGCTGCTGCCGGTGAGGGAGCTCGTCGGGGATGTAGGACGACCTCAATATCTCCCTGTTCCGTCTGAACAGGGGCTTCGATTTCAGATAAGGCTTGAACACGTTGTCTTCCAGACAATCTCCCCCCAAGAACTGGAGGGGCGAAAGACGCCGGCCCCCCACCCCTTCATTTCTATTGGAAACGCCATCGACCGCTCGGGTCGGTGCAGATTGAATAGAGCGACCGATTACATGAACCTTACTTTTATCTTTCGCCTCCGATTTCGGTCCGCAAGGGGCAGGGTGCCAGGCAGGTATCGGTCAACCCACCGAGCGACACCCCCGCCCCTTCGCTTCCACTGGAGACCGCCCCCGAGGCTCAGGCCTTCCGGAGGCAAAGAAGATATGCGATGAAGCGCGATTATCCGGTCGATTGGAATGTTGCGTACCAGCGAAGGAGACCTGCTCCTAGTCAAACTTGAGGACGGCGAGGACGTCCATGCAAGGCTCGTCGAGGTCTGTGAAGAGCATGATTTCAAATGCGGCTGGGTCCTCGGTGGAATCGGGATCCTAAGGCAATTCACTCTTGGGTACTTCACCGGGAAGGAGTACCTCAAGCAGTATTTCGAGGAGCCGCACGAGCTCCTCTCCATGTCGGGCTCGGTCACCCTTGACGCCAAGGTGCCGATCCACCTGCACTGCTCCGTCTCCAGCAAGACATTCGAGGCGTACGGAGGACACCTGTTCGAAGGCAAGGCGAACGTTCTGAATGAGATACTTGTAAGGGGATTTGACAGGATGAAACTCGGAAGGGTGTTAAACGCGAAGACGGGGTACTACGAACTTGATATCGATATGAAGTAGGTGATGGACAGGAATTGAAGAAAGCCGCGATAGTAACACTTCATACCAATCTCGGAGAGTTGGAGGAGCTCGCAGAATCTGCTGGTTATGAGGTACTCTATGAGATTGTGCAGAGAAAAGATCGCCCAGACCCTTCCACCTTCGTGGGAAAGGGCAAACTGAGTGAGATAGGGGACATAATCCATGTAACGCCGGTCGACGTCGTTCTTATCAATGGCAGTCTGAAACCCTCCCAGCATCTCAACCTCGAGAGGAGGTTGGGGGTCGAGTGCGTCGATCGAATCAGACTGGTGCTCAACATCTTTGCAATCAGAGCGAGCAGCAGGGAGGCGAAGCTTCAGGTGGAACGGGCCACTCTGAAGTATGAGATCCCCTTCATCAGAGAATGGATTCACAACGCCAAAGCGGGGGAGCATCCGGGTTTCCTGGCCGGCGGTGAGTATGAGGTCGACGTCTACTATGACCTCATCCGGAAGAGGATGAAAGGGATAGATGATGAGCTGGAGGGGTTGAGGGAGAACCAGAACTACCGAAGGGTTCAGAGGAGGCGTAGGGGGTTCTATCTTGTTGGTCTGGTAGGCTACACAAACGCAGGCAAGTCCTCCCTCCTGAACGCTCTGACGGGGGAGAAGACCGCCGTCGACGGCAGGATGTTCTCAACCCTCTCCTCTCTGACCAGGAAGATTAGTGAGTTGGAGAGGAACGTACTTCTTACTGACACGATAGGTTTTCTAGACGATCTTCCCCTCTTCATGATCGAGTCGTTCAAGAATACGATCGAAGACGTATTGGATTCTGATCTGATTCTGCTTGTTCTCGATGCTTCCGATTCCCTGGAAGAGATGCTAAGGAAAATGAGAACCTCCTTAGACATACTGCTTCCGGAGGTCAGACTCGACAACATGGTTGTGGCACTCAATAAGATCGATCTTGTCTGTAATCCAAAGGAAAGGGAGGAATTGATGAAGAATCTGAACGGCTTCGGGAGCGTTGTCCAGGTCTCAGCGCTGACGGGCGAGGGGTTATCAACGCTAAGAGATGAAATCGGGCATCGCTCCGCCCACCCGTTCGGAATGGAGATCGAAGCACCACAATCCCCTGAGTCCGAAGCACTGATTCACTGGTTGAGGGGGCAGGCGGAAATCGCGCGCGTAGAGTATACGGGAATCGTCAGAATCATGATACGATATAGAATGGAGAATCGGGGCCGAATCCTCGATAGAGTCAATCTGGCAAAAGGCAAGGTCGTTCGGTGGGATGAAGGAAAAGAAGCGCCAACCAGCCCTGCGTTCGATCCGCCTCCTAGGTTATTCGCGCCTCGGTTGCCCGTAGTCCGTGGGGGCGTCGGGGACCCGGGAGCACTTGCAGTGGAAACGAAGGGGTCCCTCTCTCCGGCGCATCATCAAGGCTTCAAGAATGCCGGCTGGGACGAGCTACTTCAAACCGAACTCCCTCTTCCTGGCCGCCAGCTCCTCCCCGTACTTGGAGGGGAGCCTCCAGGCCATGTACTCGATCTCGTCAAGATTGGAGACGAGGACCGCCTTCCTTTCCTCCGCCAGGAGCGCACGGAACTTCCTCAACCTCAGCATGAACTTCGCAAGCCACGCGATGCCGACGATGAGGAGGATGACGCCGATCGCGAGCAGCCAATAAGCCCATCCACCCATCTCCCTGAGGATCGAAGTGGTCAGGCTCATGACCCCGATTTCGAGCAGGGCCACGCCCAGGATCAGCACCCCTATGGAAAGCAGGGGTGCCCGCTCCACATGAAACGGCTTGGGCACGCGCAGGAATAATCGGGGCGGGTATTCAATCCTTCCGTCCAGGACATCCGCTCGGAACCGCAGAATTCCTTGGCCGTAGCATGCACGCAAGACGAAGCTTCTCCAGGTCGCCATGGGAACGGGGTGCGTGGGCATCTCAAGACGACATCTAACCATCCTGGCCATAGGAGCCGCCCTGTCAATCTCGGTGCTATTGGCGATATCGGATTTCGGTCCTCTGGCGATAGCGGGATTCGCGGACATACCGGCGGAAGGGGGTAGGGTAGAAGTGACCTGCGCAGTGAGCGATAGCTTCGAGGGGAAGAGGGGGTGGATCCTCGAGCTGGTCGATGTCAATGGAGACAGGGCAAGGGCATTCTGCGAGGCGGGAGCGATTCCATTGCCCCCTCTGCAGGGCTCGGTGATAAGGATCGTGGCGGAAGTGGAGAGCGACGACCTGTCGTTTCTCTTCATCGAATCCTTCGTCGTTCTGAGCGGAACGTCCTGAGGCAGGGGCAGAGGTCCCTGGGTCCCCTACCAGGCCCCGACCATTCCGAATCTCCCTTCCCGCGCCGGGAACGAAAGGTTAATGCCCGCCCCGGGAGTGTAAGGCCGGACTCGCCCGGAGAGGACAAATGTACGTCGCTTTCGATGATACCGACTCGACCGAGGGGATGTGCACCACCTTCCTTGCGACCGAGATGATTGAGGAGCTCCGCGACCTTGACCTCATCGGCTTGCCGCGCCTGGTCCGCCTTAACCCCGCCGTTCCCTGGAAGACGAGGGGGAACGGGGCAATCTGCCTCCGATTCGGACGCGGTCTT
>DYTM01000030.1:0-949 GCA_020725985.1 Methanomassiliicoccus sp. | reverse complement strand
GGAAGCTCGTCGGCAGGATGGCCAGCGGGCCGCTATATTTGTTCAAGAGGGGGGAGGGGGCGGGGGACCCAGGTGAGGCGGCAGCCCGATGCGCCGAGGTCCTTGCCAGATGGTCTCGCGTCGGGGAAGGGGCCAGCCCCGGCCTCATCGTCGCGCCGCGGAAGCCGAGGGAGTCATTCTACTGGTCCGCCGTCAGGGGGATCGTCGAGCGGTCGGATGTGGGGGCGGAGCTGAGGAGGATCGGGGCGTCGAAGGCCGAGCTCGCCGGCGGCCGGGGAGTCATCGGCGCCACTGCCGCGGCGGCATGGCGCCCGAAGGATCGGACCTACGAGGTCATCACCTACCGGTCCGAGGGGCGGTGGGGCACAGGGCGAGACGTGGACGAGGAGGCGGTCAAGGCGCTCGATCGCCGCTTCCCGTCGACATTCAACAACTACGACCGACTCGGGAGGAGGATGGCGGTCGCCCCCAGCTCCCCCTGCCCGGTCCTTTTCGGAATCCGTGGCGACGAGCTGGAGGAACTCGTTCCCGCAATGTCCTCGGTGCCGAGCGAGAGTATCGATCGCTGGCTTCTCTACCTGACGAACCAGGCCACCGACGACCACATCATCGCCGACTGGAGGGAACTCGTGCCGAACAGATCCTATGCGATCCGGGGCACGGTGGCGGGCGTTCCGAGGACGATCAAGGGCGGCCACGTCGTCTTCGTGCTCGAGCTACACTCCGAACGCGGGAGGATCGACTGCACCGCATACGAGCCATCGAAGGGATTCAGGGACGTCGTGAGAGCGCTCCGGCCGGGGGACTCGGTCAAGGTCCTCGGAGAGCTCAGGGCGACCCCACTCACGCTCAACATCGAGAAGCTTCAGGTGATTCGGCTGGCTGAGGTGGTCAGGAAGATCAGGAATCCCACGTGTCCCTCCTGTGGCAAAGGAATGAAATCGATCGG
>DYTM01000029.1:7332-10518 GCA_020725985.1 Methanomassiliicoccus sp. | reverse complement strand
TTTCCGACTCGGTCTTCGCAGGACACATCGGCGGGCTAATATACAAAAGGATTAAAAAAGATTTCCATTCTCGATGTTTGACCAGAGATTCAGGCGATACTAGTCGCTTGCCTAAAGCGACTCGCCGCACTCTCATTCAAATGTCGAAGTAGAGATAGAACTCATAGGGGTGAGGTCTGAGCCTGATCTGGTCGTTTTCCCTCTTCCTCTTGTACTCGATCCAGGTCTCGATGAGATCCTTTGTGAAGACACCTCCCTTCAGCAGAAAGTCGGAATCCGCCTCGAGTTCGTTGAGGACCTGCTCCAGGCTACCCGGCACGGTCTTTATCTTCGCAGCCCGTTCCGCCGGCAGTTCGAAGATGTCCACATCCATCGGTTCTCCAGGATCGATCCTCCTGGTTATTCCGTCCACGCCCGCCATGAGTATCGCCGCAAAAGCGAGATATGGGTTGCAGCTCGGGTCCGGCGGCCTGTATTCTATCCTCTTCGCCTTCGGGCTGGTGGAGTAGATTGGAATTCTTATTGCGGCGCTTCTGTTCCTCTGAGAATAGACCAGGTTGACCGGTGCTTCATAACCTGGCACAAGCCTTCTGTACGAATTCGTCGTGGGCGATGTGAACGCAAGAAGCGCAGGAGAGTGTGCGAGAAGGCCGCCGATGAAGCTCAGTGCAAGAAGGCTAAGCTGCGCGTATCCTTCGGCGTTGTAGAAGAGGTTCGACTCTCCCTTCGCGAGGCTGATGTGCACATGCATCCCGGTCCCGTTGTCCTGGAAGAGTGGCTTCGGCATGAAGGTGACGGTCTTGTTGTGCTCCTTCGCCACGTTCCTCAGGATGTACTTGTACAGCATGAGCTGGTCTGCAACCTTTGTCAGCGTCTGGTAGCGTATCCCGATCTCACATTGTCCTCCTGTGGCAACCTCATGGTGGTGTACTTCGACATCAATCCCAGCGTCAATCATCTTGAGGATCGCGGCAGACCTGAAGTCCTGAAGACTGTCGGTCGGAGGCGTCGGAAAATACCCTTCCTTGTACCTTGGCCTGTAGCCCAGATTCTGCATGTCGTCTTTTCCGGAGTTCCATATTCCTTCCTCTGAATCGATGTAGTAGTATCCGCTGTGCTGGTTCTGGTCGAATCGGACCGAGTCGAAGACGAAGAACTCGGCCTCGGGACCCATGTAGACGGCATCGGCGATTTTCGAGGCCCTCAGGTACTCCTCGGCTTTCTGAGCGATGTATCTCGGGTCCCTCCAGTATCGCTCCTTCGTGACGGGGTCATGGATATCACAGATGAACGACACCGACGGGATCTTGTAGATCGGATCGATGAAGACGGTGGAGGGGTCGGGGAGGAGGAGCATATCACTCTCCTGAATTTCCGCGAACCCTCTGATGCTGGAACCGTCAAATCCAATGCCGTTCGCGAAGATGTCTTCGGTGAACCTCTTGGCGGGTATCGATATGTGCTGCATGCTTCCCGGCAGGTCCGTGAATTTGAAATCCACGATCTTGACATCATCGTAGGAGAGAAGGCTCCAGGCCTTCCCGGTTCCTCCGACTTCCTTGTCCTTCTTGGGCTCCTTCACGACGTCCCTTCTTCCGAACAAGCCTGCTCACTTCCCGTTTTCAGCATTCCGCCGATCCCCGGAATCCTCTTCACTATGTCCCCTAGCTTGACGCCAGTCAATGACTCCACCACGGTCGGCAATTGGGCGATGACGTCAGTAATGTCCTTCGTGATCCTGTTCGCCCCCGCTGATGCCCCATCATTCGAAATGATGACGATCTTCTCGGTCTTCGCCAGCGGCGCCGATACCGCCTCTGCCATCTTCGGGAGCACATCGACGAACATTGATGTGACCGCAGCCTCGTTGTATTGGCTCCAGGCCTGGGCTTTCATTTCCATTGTCTGGGCTTCGGACGTTCCTTTGTGCTTGATGACCTCCGCCTCGGCGAACCCCTTGGCCCTTATCGACTCGGCATACCCGTCCGCTTCCTCTCTCAGCCTGTATTTCTCAGCCTCGGACAGCACTTCGATTCTCTTCTTCTCAGCCTCCGCCGGCTTGACTACCTCAGCGAATAGCTCCTTCTCCTTCCTCTGGATCTCCCTCTCCGCAAGTTCTGTGGAGAGCTCCTTCTCCACGATCCCCACCTTGATCTCCTCCTCCTTCACCAGCTGCTCTGTCTTGAACTTCTGAAGGTCATAGGAGAGATCGGATACTGCCTTCTTCTGGGCAACCTCAGATTCGTACTCCGCCTTCTTGATCTCGAAATCCCGCCTCGCCAGTTCGATCTTGATGTCCGCCTGATAGCGGACGGTCTTCGCCTCCTCATCCGCCCTCGCCTCACCGATGAGCGCGTCCCTCTTCACCTGTGCGATCTTCGGTCTTCCCAGCGCGTCCAAGTAGCCCTGGGTGTCCGCCACGCTCTTGATGGTCAAGGAGACGATTTCCAGCCCCATCCTGCTGAGGTCCGAACTCGCAGCGCTCTTCACCTTGTCAGCGAGATCCTTCCTCTTCTGGTAGATCTCCTCAGGAGTAAGAATGCTGATCGTGGCCCGCATGTACCCTTCGATGACCTGAAGGGCGGTCTTCATGATGTCTTCCTTCGACCTTGAAAGGAAATGCTCGGCAGCTGTCATCACCGATGTGTCGTCGCCCTTGATCTTCACCTGGGAGGTAGCCTCGACGGTGATGGGCACGCCGTGGATCGAATAGACCTCGGGCGTCCTGACCTCGAGGTTCATCAGCTCCAGGGACATCCTGCGAACTTGCTCTTTGACTGGCCAGACAAAAGTTCCTCCTCCTCTTATCACCCTGTATCCGACAGCCTTCTTCGTCTCGCCTTCTGCGATCCTGCGCCTCTTGCCCGATATTATCAGTACTTCGTTCGGTCCGCACTTCGTGTATCTCGCTGCCCACACGAGGAACAGCAACACCAGTACCCCAAGGACTGCTCCAAGTAGCTCATAACTCGTCAAACCCATCTACGGCCTCCTTCTCTTCTTCTCGATCACCAGATCCGTGGTGCTTTGCACTGGACCCTCTCTTTTCAGGCCCTCCGCAACGACATTTCGAAGATGCTCCGGATCCTTGCCGAAGTAGATCCTCGGCCTGCTCGCCGCCAAGAAGTCGCTGCCGATCTGATAGACCGCAATCTCATGCTTCTGGCCGGCGGCTTGGAACCTGAA
>DYTM01000029.1:5507-7265 GCA_020725985.1 Methanomassiliicoccus sp. | reverse complement strand
TTCTTGATCTCCTTCCAGACCTCGTCCCGGACGTGGTCCGCAAACAGCGAGTGAGGGGAGGAGATGAGTCTTTTGGACATGCAGGAAGTCACAACGTCCTTCCGCAGGGTCAGGAAATCCTCCGCTTTGTACAGCTTGGTGGGGAGGTTGACGATGTCATAGTTCAGCATGATCTTCCCGCCGATGTCCTGCAGGAAGATGGGAAGCCAGACGCGAAGCCTGTCATCTCGGAAGACAAGGGCGGGTGGATACAGTTTCATATCCCTCCAGAGGAAGATCGAGACCCTGAGTTCATTCTCATTCCTGATCGATTTCATCGATACGAGTTGCCTGCCTAGCTTGTGAAAGATTTCGCCGATGTTGTCGCCTGCGATCTTAATCCGCTCGTACTCGACCTTCAGCTTGTCATTTGCGAGAAAGACGGGAATACGAGTACCGTTTGGAAGTTGGATCGAGTAGTATGGGAGTGTCTTGTGATCCACCAAGGCACCAATTGCCTCCTCCACTGCAACTATGAGCATCTGCAGGTTCCCTTTCTCAATCCGGAACCCACCCACCTCGGAGTAGTATATCTCCTTGAGTATGGGATGGGAGCCGTTCGACCTCCAGTACACTGGCAGGGAAGCAGTACGGCCTGGCGCAACGTCATCTAGGTCGACGTTGAGAAAGTACCTTGGAGATCCATTTCCGTGCTCGAATTCGAGGTTCTTCGACGATGTGATCGGGAACATCATAGGGCGTCCACTCCCTTCTCTCCGGTCCTCACCCTCACGGCCTCGTCAACAGGGCTTATGAAAACCATTCCGTCTCCGATATTCCCTGTCCAGGCCGCCTTCAGAACCTGTTCTGCCAAGACCTCAGCCAAATCATCTGGGACGACGATCTCGAGTTTCATCTTTGGAATGAGATACAGGGCATATTCAGATGCCCTCCATTGCTGTTTGAATTCCTTCTGCTCCCCGCTGCCTGCGATCTCAATGGAATTCAGGCTAAGCGTGCCTATCTCCTCGAGTGCGGCTTTCACTTCGCCGAACTTCTCCTTCCTTATCACAGCCTCGACTTTCTTCAATTCTATCCGACCTATCCGACCTCTGATCCCCCCCCGGAAATCCTATGCGGTGTCTTTCCAGAGGGAGAGTGGGCCATTATGTCGTTAGTCCGATCGGACCTCCGCAGTCGACAATTCCTAGGCCACCTGAACGCTCGTCTGTTGGGCTCACGGGTCGATGTAATAGACAGATGACTAAAAAAAGCTTTCTATTCAGGACACATCGCCACCGATTCCTATGGTGATAGACATATGTACAATGGGAATCGTCTAAGGGCCGCATCGGGCGACGGCGCGACAGAGGGATCAAACGCTCAAGACGAGAGTCCCAGGACGTCCAGAGCGGACTCCAATACTTCTTCGCCCCTCGCGGGATCTGGAGACCCGCCTACGGCGAAATGGCGTTGTCCGCCTCCTCTGCCGCCAAAAGGCAGGAGGATCTCGTTGAGTACCTTCACGCAATCGATGTCAAGCTGAGGGTGACAAGCGATGATGAGGAGAACTCTGTCGTCTCTCGAAGCAAGCACGCAGATCGCCCCCTCCCGCTTCACGAAGAGATTCGCAGCATCTATGAGAGTCTTCTTATCGATCCCCTCAAAGAGACCTGAGTAAGCTTTCCTTCCACCGATAGCCCGGGGGCTCAAGTTCCTGAGGACCTCCTTCCCGGACTTCCTCAGAGATTCCCGCATCGAGAGGACATCGCCTTTGAG
>DYTM01000029.1:0-5497 GCA_020725985.1 Methanomassiliicoccus sp. | reverse complement strand
GATTGACGAGGGCACTCACCAGGTCCCGAGGATGAGATCTCAGAATCTCGGACGCATGGAGTGCGTAGGAGGCCAGTTCAAGCATATCCGACATCGCTCTCGTTCCGATCTCGAATTCTATCTCCAGGTCACCAGCGGGTCTGGCCGAGGATAATTTGGTGATGAGGATGACCTCAATCTCCTTCGTGTTCCTCACGTGCAGCCCCGCGCAGGCGGCTGTGTCTATCTCCCCGATTCTCACTATCCTGAGCATATCTCCATGAATCCTGTCGAGCGTGCCGCCTTGAGAATAGGATCCTCTCTCCCCACTTTCAGCTCCGTCGTGGGAAGGCCCTGCAGTATGGCATCGTTTGCGATCCTCTGGGCTTCAGAAAGCAAAGGCCATCCGACAGAGCCCTTGATGACGAAGCTCTTCTTCTCAGGCGATATGACAATCTTGACCAACTCGCTCTCCGGGGCAAGTTTGCCAATCGCTGAGAAAAGCAGATGCTCAGCCGTGTGCCCCTTCATGAGATCGTTCCTGCGGCCCCAGTCGATGGCGCATTTCACCCTTTGACCGACTCTGAAGGTGTGTGTCGGTGTCCTGTGGGCGATGTCGCCATTCTCCAGGCGGATCTCAGTCACCTGGAGACTCTCGATAGTCCCTCGGTCCGCCTCCTGTCCTCCTCCCCCGGGAAAGAACGCGCTCTCTTCCAGAAACACCCACTCACCTGCGAGCCTCTCCACCACAGACTCGAATGAGACCAGATAAGGATCGGAATCGAAGAGTAGGCGGGTCATCCTCCCATTGAACAACGCGCCGCATGATAAACCTTGCTGGCTTCCCTCAGGGGATCCCATCAAGTCTGCCGAATCTACTGGACATGACACACAATAAAATCTTCGAAGCAATATGCAAAATGAAATATAGTGAGATAGTCAATGGGCGTTTATATCGCCAACGGACGATTCGAGTACATTTGGTGGGAAAATGCTTGACGATCTCGACAAAAGAATAATCGAGGAGCTCTGCCGGTCGAGTCAGGGGTCATATCGTCAGATCGCGAAACGCCTTGGAATCCATCCCACAACCCTTATGCAGAGAGTCAAGAACCTCGAGGAAAAGGGCATAATCAAGGGATACAGAGCGAACGTCGACTATCTCAAGCTCGGATACGAGTTCATGGCGATCGTTCATGTCTACGTCGAGGGGGATCTGCTCGAGGTCCAGCGGCGGATCAGAGAGATCAGGAATGTCGTCGCTGTGTTCGACGTCACCGGGGAATGCGATTCGATTGCCTGGGTGGCGTGCAAGAACAGGGAGGAGTTCAGCGGAGTCGTCAAGCACATGCTCCAGACGCCTGGAGTGAAGAAGACTAACACCTATGTCGTCCTCAACGTGATCAAGGACCCGTATCAGTTCCTTCCAGATCTACTTAGCCCCCAGAAGTCATTCGAATCCTAAATGGTTGAGGCCCATCAGTGTTCTACCAAGCCCCATCGGAGGCAGTCATAGAAGGACGGCATTCCTCCTGCAGTTCCTCACATTGTCATGATGTTGGCCTTTTTTGTGACACATTGCCATGTTGCCTCCACGAAGCTGAGTGAATCGTTAGAATGCATGCCGGCCATAGAGCAAAATGTTTAATATGTGTCCGTTCATTACGACGGAGATACGCAGACTAGTCCTCCAGAGGTACCTTTCCGATGTACAGAACACACGATTGCGGGGCCCTTCGCGCCGAGCACATCGGCGACCGTGTCAAGGTGGCAGGGTGGGTCCGCTTCTCAAGGGACCACGGAGGAGTGCTCTTCTTCGACCTGGCGGATTCGTACGGTTCGACGCAACTCGTCTTTGATCCGGACGCGATGACCGACGGCGCAGACGTCGAGGCTCTGGCGAAGACTCTGAACTCGTTTGGGAGGGAATCCGTCATCGCCGTCTCGGGCTTCGTGCGGGAAAGGGTTCAAGGCACGGCCGATCCCAGGAACCCGACTGGTCAGGTCGAAGTGCTCATCGAGAACGCCATCCTGTTGAACACATCGAAACCGATGCCCTTCGAGGTTGCGGATCAGAAGAACTCCCTCCTCCCGGGGGAAGATCTTCGGCTCAGGTACAGATACCTCGACCTGAGACGGGCCCAGATGATACAGAATCTGAGGTTCCGTCATAGTTTCATCGCCTCCGCCAGGCGGTTCTTCGATGACGAAGGCTTCGTCGAGGTGGAGACGCCGCTGCTCACCCGTAGCACTCCTGAGGGAGCCAGGGACTTCATAGTCCCCTCGAGAACGATGCCCGGAAGATTCTATGCGCTTCCCCAGAGCCCTCAGCTGTACAAGCAAATGCTCATGATCGGGGGAATCGACAAGTACTACCAGATCGCCAGATGCTTCCGGGACGAGGACTCCCGGGCGGACCGGCAGCCGGAGTTCACCCAGATCGACCTGGAGATGTCCTTCGTGGACGAGAAGGAAGTCCAGGCGACGGTTGAGAGGCTTCTCGCCCACGTCTGGAAGACGATCTACGGGACGAAGCTGCAGATCCCGTTCACAAGGGTGCCCTTCCAGGAAGCCATCGCGAAGTACGGGACGGATGCTCCCGATGTCAGGTTCGGCCTCGAAATCGTGAACGTGACAAGCGCGGTGGCGTCGGCGTCATACGATGTGTTCAAGAAGATCATCGGCAAGGGAGGAATCGTGCTCTGCATCAACCTCAAATCCTCTCTTCTTTCCTCCTCCCCTTCGGATTCGAGTTCGCTGGGAAGGAAGGAGGTCGATAGACTCATCGAGTGGGCGAAGGGAGAGGGGATGAGCGGGCTCACTTGGATGAGGCTCTCTCAGGAGGGCCTCAGCTCGAACATCGTCAAGTACTTCCCCCTCGAGGTCCGGGACGCTCTCGTGAAGATGATGGGCGCGGAGCTCGGTGACCTTCTCCTGTTCATCGGAGGGCCGAAGATCCAGGCGACGAAGGCTGCCGGGGCACTCAGAGTCAAGCTGGCGAAGGATCTGGGTCTCGTGAACGGGAAGGGCCACGGGTTCGTGTGGGTCGTGGACTGCCCCCTCGTCACCAAGGACGCCGTGTCGGGTCGGTTGGAACCCTTCCATCACCCGTTCGTCATGCCCTCGAAGGGTCGAGTCGGCGCGGATGAGGACCCCGCCTCGATAGGTGGTCTTTCGTACGACCTCGTCCTCGACGGCTTCGAGATCGGGAGCGGCTCGATCAGGATACACGATCCCGAACTCCAGAGGGAGGTCTTCGGGATGCTCGGGATGACTGACGGCGAGATCGAGCGGAAGTTCGGGTTCTTCCTCGAGGCGCTCGGATACGGTGCGCCCCCGCACGGGGGAATCGCTCTCGGCGTCGACCGCCTTGTATCCATTCTCCTGGGATGCGACAGCATACGCGAGGTGATCGCATTTCCGAAGAACAAGCGATTCCAGTCATTACTGGATGACTCCCCGGCCGAGGTGGAGGAGTCCAAGCTCTCGGAGCTGCAGCTACTCTCGCTTGCCGAGGGGGAGGACGAGGCCAAGGCGAAGAAGAAGCGAAGGTAGGGACGATCAGAGTCTCCCCTGCATCTCCCTGGTAACGGCCTCAAGGATCTCGGCCGCCGAGAACCGTCCCTTCGTTGTCCTCATCACGTGTCCGATGACCGAGTTCGCCGCCCTCCTGTTCTCCCGAAAATCTGAGACTATCGAAGGGTTCTCGTCGAGATAAGCGACAACGATGGAGGTGAGTTCGGATTCGCCCTCTCCGACTCCGGAGTCCTGCACTTCCTCCCCCTTCACCATTGCAGTGAGCCTTCTTCTCCCCTCTCCTTTGGTGATCGCGCCTTTCGAGGCCTCCTCGATGATCCGTCCTATCTTGTCCCGAAGCTCCTCATCCAGCCTTTTCTCGAGCAGAGTCCAGTTCGAGGAGAGAGGTCCGAGAACCCAAGGGATCACCTCAATCGGGGGGAGGTTCGAGCACAAACGCTCGAAGAGGTCAGCGAGGGTCTTCGATGTGAGCACGATCTGTCTCGCTGCATCGATGCCAATTCCATAGGCCTCAGCCATCCTACTCGCCCGTCTGATCGGTGTCTCCGGAACGACGATCGCCGCGGCCATCTTCCCTATGCGAAAGACGCCAAGGTCCGGCTCAGCGATGTAGCCGTAGTCCTCCTCAAATTCCTTCTCTCTGGAAGGAAGTGTGACCTTGCGCTCCTCATCAAACCTCCTCGTCTCCCTGACGACGACCTTTCCAGCCTTCAGCATCTTCGTCTGCCGGACGACCTCTGAGGCGAGCCCCCTTTCGAGATTCTTCAGGCCAAGTATGTTCTTGATTTCCACCCTCTCTTCGCCCACCGACACGTTCGCATCGACTCTCACGTTCTGCTCGTCCCTGTCGGACATGCCGACGAGATGTCTGAGTTCGAGGAGGAGGTCAGAGGTGAATTCCCTCGCCTCCTCGGGCGAGGCGAGGTCAGGAGCAGTGACGATTTCGACGAGGGGTATTCCGCTCCGGTTGTAGTCGATGAGGGAGACCTCCTCGCCAGCCTTCCCGACCCTCTTGACCTTGCCGGGATCCTCCTCCAGGTGGACCCTGGTGATCCTGATATCCTTCCCGCCCGTTCTCACCCTTCCATCCCTGCCGATCGGGGTATCGTATTGCGTTATCTGGAAATTCTTAGGAAGGTCTGGATAAAAATAGGTCTTCCTCGAGAACCACGTCTCGTCCGGAATGCTGCACCCAACGAACTTCGTAATCAGGAGGCACATCTGAAGGGCCTTGCGGTTCAGTCTTGGCCGTGAGCCAGGGAAACCGAGGCAGATGGGACATATGGAATCGTTGGGCTCGTTCGCGGAGGTGCTGCAGGAGCAGAAGAGCTTTGATGATGTCGGCAACTGAAGATGAATCTCGAGCCCTATCTTCACACCCTCACCTCCGGAAATGCGTATTCGAACCCACCCTCCCAGCGCTCGGCCAGGGAGATGAGGCGCCCCTCGTCCCAATGCTTCGCCACCGCCTGCATTCCTATCGGCATCGAGGATGAGTATCCGCAGGGAATCGAGATGTGAGGAAGGCCCGCCAGGTTCGGCGGGACGGTCAGGAAGTCCGCTCTGTACATGTCCAGCAGCCGCATCTTCTCAATCTCGGAGAACCTCGGGGCGATGAAGGGCATCGTCGGGGTGAGGATGAGATCGAAGCCCTTGAGGACTCTCATGTACTCTTCGATGATGGCCTGCCTGACCGACAGAGCCTTCATGTAGTATCGATCCCTGAAGCCGACCATTCTTGAGTAGGTGCCGAGGAGGATCCTCCTCTTCGCCTCCTTGCCGAAGTGGGACGATCTGATCGCCGAGAAGAAGTCGTTGAAGTGTTTGTCGACATCCTCCTCCAGAACGCCGAACCTCATCCCGCAATACCGCGCGAGGTTGGTCGAGGCCTCGGAGGTCGCGAGAATGTAGTACGCTGGAAGGGCGAACCTGAGCGAGGGAATGCTCACATCCCTCACCTTGGCCCCAAACTCCTCACGAA
>DYTM01000253.1 GCA_020725985.1 Methanomassiliicoccus sp. | reverse complement strand
TCTCAACCACCTATGTATCTCTCGTGGAGCATCCTCACCACATCGACGGCCCTGTCGCTCGGAACGACGAAGTTCAGGGCTATGTCCGACGCCCCTTCCGAGATCAGCTCCACGTTGGCCTGGGCCTCCTCCACCACCCCGAACACCTTTGAGGCAACCCCCAGGGTGTCGATCATGTTGTCACCCACGGCGCAGATGAGCGAGACGTTGTTCTTGACCATCAGCTTCTCGATCTGCGATTCCTTGAGCTCGTTGATCCTTTTCAAAGCCTGCGGAACGTCAGAGGTGGGGATGACCACGACAAGGGTGGAGAGGGAGGTCGAGACCGCGTAGGTGTTGACGCCGTTGTCGCCGATGGCGTCGAGGAGGATCGATACGAACCTCGGTTGGTAGACGATCTCGGACGAGTATAGTTTCACTATGGACAGGTCTGACTTGATGGCGACGCTTCGGAGCAGGGTCTTTCCGGGAGACCGGAGGTTGTGGATCATCGTTCCCGCGCCCTCGGGATTGAAGGTGTTCCTGACAAGTAGCCTTATCTTCTTCCTTCGGACCGGCTCGATCGTCCTCGGATGGAGGACCTTCGCTCCGAAGTACGCCAGCTCCCCCGCCTCCCCGTAGTCCATTTCCCGGATGGTCCTGGCGTTCTGGACGATCCTCGGGTCGGCGGTCATGAATCCATCCACATCCGTCCATATCTCAAGGCAGTCCGCTCCCAAGCCGTGCGCCACGATGGAGGCGGAGTAGTCGGAACCTCCCCGGCCGAAGGTGAGGGGCTTCCCCTCCTTGGTGCAGCCGTAATATCCCGTCAGGACCGGGGTCTTCCCGGCGTCGAGGAGCGGATTGACCGTCCTCTTGAGATTCCTACCAGTTGGATCTAGGTCAGCAGACCCGTTTCCAGGTGGACCGGTGGCAACGATCCCCGCTTCCTCCGATGTCATCGGCACCGCGTCGACACCCTCGACACTCAGCAGATGGGCCATGGTGATGGTCGAAAGCCGCTCGCCCCAGCTCGCGATCGTGTCGGGCAGTGAGGGATCATTGGATCGCCTAAACCGCTCGAGATGCGTCACCAATTGCTCGAGCGAGGCATCGATCCGGGACGTGTAGGCTGCGAGATCACCTTCCGAGAGCCTGTTCATCACGGCGCTCAGGTGCCTTCCCCTGAGATCGTCCACAACACCCTGCGGACCCCTCCCTTCCTCCCTCATCCACCCTATCAGGGTGTTCGTGATCCCGGACTGAGCGGAGACCACAACGACCTTCGTCGCCTTCTCCCCGCGGACGATCTTGACCGATCTTTCCAACGCTCCGGCGTTTCCCACGCTGGTCCCGCCGAACTTCATGACTTTGATCAAAGACCCAGCACCTCTCTCATCGTGTGTATCTTTCCATCCTTCTTCTGCCATATCCACCGGATCGCCTCAAGGCAGCCTTCCGCGAATGCGTCTCTCGAGTGCGCTCGGTGGGTCAGCTCGATCCTCTCCTTTTTGCCGGCGAATATGACCGTGTGCTCCCCGACCACGTCCCCCGCCCTCACTGAATGGATGCCGATCTCCTTTCCCCTCGCGCCGATGATCCCGTCCCTTCCCCTGACGATCTTCTCCACGCCAGTGGCCCTGGCAATGATCTCCGCAGCCCTCAGGGCGGTACCCGAGGGAGCATCCTTCTTCTGGCCATGGTGAACCTCGAGTAT
>DYTM01000028.1:9290-10641 GCA_020725985.1 Methanomassiliicoccus sp. | reverse complement strand
CTCATCGGCGCCAAGTGCCTCACCGCAATGGAGGATGCCGTGGTGATCGATGTCGGCGGGACCACCACCGACATAGGCCTGCTGAGGAAGGGGAGACCGCGGCTCAGCCCCGCCGGAGCGACTGTCGGGGGGTGGAAGACGAGGGTGAGGGCCGCCGACATTGCCACCTCGGGAATCGGAGGTGACAGCCGGGTGGTCGTATATGACGGAAAGGTACACATCACCCCTTTGAGAGTCGTTCCACTCTGCATCGCCGCCTCCATGTATCCAGTCCTGAGTGAAAAGCTCAAGCTTGCGAAGGAGAAGCCGGTCCGGTCCCAGCTCTCGTGTTCCGATATTGCCGATTTGCATCAGGTCAACGAGTTCTTCGTCCTCGGCAGGGAAATCAAGGGAGTGACGGTCGGTGCGGACGAAAAGACCCTACTCGATCTGGTGAGGGAGGAGCCGCGCTCGATCTACGAGGTGAAGGAGATTACGGGACTGAGCATACATGCCTTCGATATCCGAAAACTCGAAGAGCTCGGCATGATCCAAAGGATCGGGATGACGCCGACTGATGCCCTTCATGCCGAGGGCTCATATGTCCAGTACGACCCCTCACCCTCGGTCATCGGTGTCGAGATCCTTTCCAGGAGCGCAAGGATGGAGCCTTCCGAGTTCTGCCGGGAGGTGAGGAGGCAAGTCATCGACAAGATTACCCTTGAAGTACTCGACAAGCTCGTCTATGACGAGAACGGCCATTCCAAATACTGCGAGGTCGCATCCAACCTCCTGCGGAAACTGGCCAAGGTTGAGAATGGAGGAGAGTACTCGTGCAGTCTCTCCCTCCGTAAGGCGATTGTCGGCATCGGAGCCCCAGCGGGGGCCTACCTCCCTTCGGTGGCGGAGAGGCTCGGAACAGGGCTCATTCTCCCGGAGCACATGGAGGTGGGGAACGCGATCGGGGCCATCACCGGAAGCATAGTGGAGAGCGTCGACATGCTCATCGTTCCGAAGGCCGGGATGAGCACGCTGAGGAACCCTCCTAGCTACCTCCATTTCTCCGGAGGGAAGATGGAGTTCACCACCTACCAGGAGGCTCGGGAGTACGCAACGAAGGTGGGCACAGACATTGCGACGGAGAGAGCAATGCTCTCAGGGGCGGAGAAGATCGAGGTCGAGATCGAGAGCGAGGACACGAGGGTCAAGCTCGGGAAGATCAGCGACGAGACGGTCCTCGTCGAATCGAGGATCAAGGTGACGGCGGTCGGGAAACCCCGTCTGGTCCTCGACGAATCGACCGAATGATGGCCACAAGTGGTCAACAGCTTAAGTACTCCTGTCCAGGTATCCCGATTCTATCAGCGGGCGA
>DYTM01000028.1:0-9280 GCA_020725985.1 Methanomassiliicoccus sp. | reverse complement strand
GGTTGATGTCCCGGAGGCATCGAGCGAGGAGTTCCGGTCGAGGTGGAAGAGAAGATTCCTCACCATCTGGACCGGCCAGGCCTTTTCTCTTTTCGGGAGCCAGCTTGTGCAGTTCGCCCTCGTCTGGTGGTTGACCTTCACGACCGGCTCGGCAACGGTTCTCGCCATCGCGAGCATCATGGCCCTGCTGCCGCAGGTGCTGTTCGCCCCTGTGGCAGGCGTCCTCGTGGACCGATGGAAGCGGAGGGGGGTCATGATTGCCGCGGACGGGCTGATCGCCCTCTCGACGTTTGTCCTCGTGGTTCTTTTCGCGATTAGCTCGGTCGAGATATGGCACATTTATGTAGTCATGCTCCTGCGCTCGACGTTCCAGTCGTTCCACTGGCCGGCCATGCAGGCTGCTACGACGTTGATGGTGCCGGAGGAGCATCTCGCGAGAATAGGCGGCCTGAATCAGGCCCTGCACGGTCTGGCGAGCGTTCTCGCCCCTCCTCTCGCCGCCATCCTATTCGTTCTCCTCCCGATCCATGGAATTCTCTCCATCGACATAATCACAGCATTGCTGGCGATGTTGCCTTTGATCTTCATAAGAATTCCCGAACCGGTCGCGATCGAGAAAGACAGGAGTGCCTCCATAGTCAGGGAATTGAGGGAAGGGATCCATTTCATGCGCTCCTGGTCAGGAATCATGGCGCTCATCTTCATCTTCATGCTCGTCAACCTCCTCCTGACGCCCGCCTTCACGTTGACTCCGATCCTCGTCCTCGATCATTTCCATCTCGGGGCGATAGAGTTCGCTACGATGGAGGCGGCAGTGGGCATCGGAATGCTGGCGGGAGGGCTCGCCCTCGGAGTATGGGGCGGCTTGAAGAAGAGTGTCGTCGGCGGTTTCACGGCCCTCGCCCTGATGGGCCTCGGAACGGCGGTGGTAGGTGTCGTCCCTTCCGAAGGGTTCGCCATCGCTGTCGCCGCACTTCTGTTTGTCGGGCTCATGCTGCCGATCGTGAACGGGTCCTTCATCGCCGTGTTCAAGAAGACCGTGCCTGTGAACATACAGGGGAGGGTCTTCTCCATCCTCGGAAGCCTCGTCACCGCCGCCTCCCCTCTGGGACTCGCGGTCGCGGGACCGGTCGCGGACGTGATGGGTCCTCAGCCCTGGTTCCTGCTAGCCGGGCTCCCGATGCTCATCCTTGGCGTCGCCGCATTCTTCATTCCCTCCCTCATGAATCTTGAGGAGGCGGGGAACGGCGCCTGAGGAGCGAGGTGCGACCGCATGGTTTCCCACCTCCTTCCCGCCAAGCGGAGCATAGGAAACGGGCACCTCGACCATCTTTGTCTGGATGCGGAGGGTAGATCGATGCGATAGCTCAAGCTTTCCCGGGCGCGGATCGTGGCGAAGAGGTCAAATCCACTCTCCTCCTTGGAAAGGCGGTTCCTGGTCTCTTCACGATGAAGGAGTGCTCGAGGTCATCGCACATTCCCCGAGCGATCGAGATCGGCATCGCTATCGCGAGATGGTCTTCAGGGAACCAAGAGTTGCCTCCTGGCTCTACCGGACCGATGAACGCTGCTTCCCGGGGAACCTTGTCCGCCATGCCTGAGGGATAGGTGACGAAGGATGCGCACATCGGGCCCCACGGCATGACGGTCGATCCGAAGATATCCGACGATCTGAAATGGACGAGGCCGCAGAGGTTTCTGATCTGCTCCGCTCGCCCGACACAGAGGATGGATCTGACGCCCGGGTCATCGAACGGAAGGTCCTCGCACGCCTGCACGACGAGGAACTTCCCAATGGGCGATATTCTTCCCATCGCCCTGAGACTTCCCTCGGCCAGGTCGGGATTCGCCTTGTAATGTTCCGCCGCCCCTTTCATCACGTCCTTCCTTCCGGACGAGATGAAGTGCTTGGTGTCGGGATTGAGGGGGGAATACCCCAGGAAGGCCTGGGCACCGGGACACACGCCGTCGAGCATACCCTCGCCCAGGTAAATCGGGGGCGCGCCTTCGCTGATTGCGAGCCTGTAGATCGTCTTGCCGACGCACCGTTCTACCATGCCAGACGGCACGGCGTTGCATGGCACCACCTTCGCACCGTATGCGCAGACGGGTCTCGTCTCTAGCCTTCCTGCCTTGACCAGCCTCTTCCCAATTTCCGCGATCGAGAGGATCGTCATCATTTCTTCCCTCGAGCGGAATCATGTTGTTCCCGAAGAAAAGGATTGTCACCCTGGTATTCTCTTGGGCGCCAGTCGTCGTCGACCGCCTGTGAAGCGGGGCACCGCAATCGCGCCTCCTTTCCCACGAAACAACTGTCGCCGCAGCGTTCTCGGTGAAGGATTTCCTTGGCACGAGAAGAGATATCAGGCTGGGTTTCCGCCTTCGCGGTAGAGAGGATCTCCGGAAAACGGGTGAGCGCAGGTCGAATCGCTCACAACCTTTTTCTTATTTCCTTCCGTTCTCTCTCTGGATGTCACGATGAACGAGGCGCTAATTCTGTGTGAAGGAAAGCTGGCGACGACGACCGGAAAGACCGCGAGAGGCCTCGTCAGGTATTCCAAGAAGTACAGGATCATCGGTGTCATCGACAGCAGCCAGGCGGGGAAGGACGCGGGCGAGGTCGTTGACGGAGTGAGGAGAAACATTCCAATCTACTCCTCGTTGACCGACGCGCTCGGTCCGGGGACGCAGCTCCCTCAGTACATTATCATTGGAGTCGCCACCGTGGGCGGGATGCTGCCCAAGGATTTCAGGCCGGTCATCCGGGAGGCTCTTCTCAGAGGGATCAGCGTGATAGTGGGTCTCCACGAGTTCCTGGGCGATGACAGGGAATTCGCGGAAATCGCGCTGTCTAGCGGCGCGACGATACAGGATATCCGGCGGGAACCTCCCCTGAGCCTGATGCACAAGTATCGAAACCTCGCGAGGAGAATCGACGCACTGAGGATACCCGTTCTGGGCACGGATGCCGCGATTGGGAAAAGAACGACAGCGATCGAGCTGACGGAGGCGCTGAGTGGGGAGGGAATCAAGGCCGAGTTTGTTGCGACCGGACAGACGGGCCTCCTGCAGGGCGCGAGGTACGGTGTCCCTATCGATGCGATCCAGGGCGACTACATGGTGGGCGAGTTGGAGAACGCAGTCTATCAGGCCTGGTCGGAGCAGAGGCCCCAGGTCATCGTTGTCGAGGGCCAGGGCTCCCTGACCCACCCCGCCTATGTATGCGGGACGAGGGCTATCATTTCCGCGTCAAGTCCCAGCGCGATCATACTGCAGCATGCGCCTGGGAGGAAGTACAGGACCTACGATCCCGAGCTGAAGCTTCCGATGCCCGATCTTCGAAAGGAAATCGGTCTGTACGAGGCGTACGCGAACGCTCCCGTCATCGCGTTCGGCATCAATCATGAAGGCTTGGATCGAGGGCAGATAGGGGAGATCTGCGCCACGCTCGAGTCTGAGTTCGGCATTCCGGCGGTGGACGTCCTGACCGAAGGCGCCGGAAGGTTGGTGAAGTCGTTGGTAGATCGGTTCCCTCAGCTCAGGAAGTGATCTCAAGGATCGCGTCCGAGAGTCGGCCGATCTCCTCGGGAGCGAGCGTCTCCACCCTCGCGTCGATGAAAGGAAGCCCCGAGATGCTGTCGGCAGCGATCCCCTGCATCTTCAGGATCGTCCCGATCTTCTTCCTCCGATGCTGAAACAGTCGATCCACGAGCGAGAAGAACGCCTTCTCGTCCCTCACGGCGAAAGGCGGCCTTCTCGGTTCAAGTCTCACGATCATGGAGTCCACCTCGGGGGCGGGCCAGAACCTCGACCTAGGGACGAATTCGAGGAGATCGCACTTCGCCCGATAGTAGGTGCTGACCGAGAGCCGCGAGTAGCCCTCTTCTCCAGAGGAAGCGGCCATCCTCTCCGCGAACTCCTTCTGGATCATGATGATTCCGAGCCTGAACTTGTGGTCGAGCAGCTTGAAGAGAAGGGGGGAGGAGATGCTGTAGGGGATGTTCGACACGAGCTTGTGGAATCCAGGGAATCTGACTTCGAGAGCGTCCGCCTCGATCAACTGGATCCTCTCCCCGAACCGATCGCGATTGTATCGGGCGAGGCCGGCGTCGTTCTCGATCGCTATCACCTTCTTCGCCCGCTCCACCAAGCGCCAGGTGAGCATCCCGAGGCCCGGTCCGATCTCGAGGACCGTCTCGTCAGAATCGATCTGTGCGTACTCTATTTCCCGATTCGCAACCCTCTCGTCGACGAGGAAGTTCTGCCCCCTGCGCTTCCTTGGGGTGACGGAGTAGTTGTCGAGAATATCGATGATGTCGGCGATCCTCATCTCAGCTCATCATCTAGCTACGAAGAGATGATACTTTTGCGCGGGGTCCGAGAGCTCTGTCTCGATTCTCTTCGCGATTAGCTTCTCTGGATGCTTCACCGAAGGCACCCGCTTGGCCATGTCCTCGAAGCTCGTGAACTTCCCCCTCTTCCTCTCCTCGAGGATTGCCCACATCGTCTTCTTGCCCAGGCCCGGCAGGAGCTCGAGCATGTGGAACCTGGTGGTGATGGCCTGCGCCTCGTTGTAGAACTGGACGAACCTTGCCTCCTGCGCCTTCACCACATCAGCCACCACGTATGAAAGCTCCCTCTGGGCGGCGCTCGTCAGCTCCTCGAAGCTCACCCTCCTCTTGACGTGGAGAATCTCGGTCCTCTTGTCCCCCTCTTTTCCGATGTAGACCCTCTGCCCGATTGTGATCTGAGCGTTTGCCTTTGGGACGAGCTCGAAGAGCTTGAACTCGACCTCGCCCAGGGCGTAGGCTATCGGATCCCTCTTGAAGGACTTCTCGGTAGGAAGCCCCTGGGGTAAGTAGTCAAGGATGTGAGCGAAATCCTCCAGAGTACCACCCCACCTAGAGATATTTCCCCACTACCGCAAGAATCTGGTCGATGTGCTTCTTCTCCAGGATGAGTCTTTCTTTGGCGAAGAGAATGCGAACGTCATCGGGATGCTTCGGAAGGATGTCGACGATCTTGCAGGCGATCGCCTCCGAGATGAAATCCAGTTCCTCCAAATCCTTCTGCAGGGCCTTCGCCTGCTTGACCGTGAGCTTCCTCATCTTCATCGAATGATCGAGGGAGAGCTTCTGCTCCTGACCGAGCTCCCTCTCCTTGCCCTCGGATTGAAGGAGGTCTTCGACTTCAGCAAGAGTAACGTATCTTTCATCGCTCATGACAACACCGCCTACGCGGCCTTTCTGAGGTGCTCTGGCCTGGCGACGACGGTCTTGTACTTGTCGCCGTCCCTGACCTCGAGAACAAATGCCCGCCCTCGGCTTCCTACGACGGTGCCCGTCTTGCCTTGGAACCGGATGTCCGGGGCACCCTTGTGGACACTAGAATCAATGATGATGTTGACCTTGTCTCCTTCCTGAAACTCCTGAAACTCACGGGTGATCGGAGAGAGCCCGCGCTGCCTCGGGCTCTTCCTGAGGATGCTCCTCGACTTGGATCTCGATCCTTTCGACGCTTTGACCATGTCATTCATCTCCAGTGTCGTCGGCGATCTCTATCACGTCCAGAGCCTTCACCTCGCAGGGGACTCCGAGGGCGCCCGATAGACTGGGAGTCGTTCTCCCATTGTCGCCGTGGACGAACTCCTTCACATACGTCCCGGCCTCGGTCTTTATGACGAGAGTGAGCAAGGGGTCATCGAATCCTTCCATTTCGATATCGACGATCATTCGCTCCCTCGCCAGGTCCGCCCTTCTGTGAGAGACCCTGACAGGAGTCTGCTGAGTGATACGAGTGCGTTTGAATGATTGCAGTACCTCATTAATCTTTTCCTTATTAACTTTGCCATTGATGGCGACCTTGACTCTGTAGGCCTTGTGGGGCGCGGCCGATTTGATCCTTCGGACCTCATCCCTGGACGATTCTCTTAGGCCGATGACCTCGACGCGGGCCTTTCCCTCGTCGTTTATTTGCTTCTCGATCGAGGGGAGATCGATTCTCCTTATCTTCGGCTCCCTGATCTCGACGACGAAGGGTCTCCCGTTTCCGAGCATCCTGGCGTCGATGTCCTCCCTGCCCATGCCATGGAAGAAGTGATTGCTGCCCCCCGTCTCCCTCATGATCGGATCCCCGATGATCTCCTGGACGCTCGTCCCGTACATCTTCCCGGTGAAATGACACCGCTCGCAGCCCTTGCCCCGACACACTCTGCACGGCCATCTCGTCTGGGGGATGTCCCGAACGAGCTTCCTGTACCGGCCGTAGATGAACAGGGGGGAGATGTCGAGTTCGACGGAGGCAAATCTCGTGTCTACCAGAGCGACTACGTCCGGCGAAGTGAACTCGACTGGCCTTCCCACCTTCGACTCCACGATCTTCCCGATTTCCCTGTTCAGCTCCCCCTTGATCGGCTCTGCAGTCTCTCCACCCACCTCGCTCCAGAGTCTCTCCTCTCTCTCCTGGATCTCGGGGTCCACTCTCGAACCGATGAGGAAGGTGCCAAACTCAAGTTTCGACAGCTGCTTCATGACCGCATCGGCGAACCTGGGGACCGAATCGAAGACATCCCCGCACAGCCAGCAGCTTTGGTGCGAAGGAAGGGTGCCGCCCCTCAGGCTCCTCATCAGGCCGACCGCCATCCTGATCGATTCGCCCCTCTCCTTGTTTGTAAGGCCAGTGTCCACTAGAGCGAACAGTCTGCCAAGGCAGTGATCGCACAGATCCCTGGTGAGGGCGAGATCGGCCCGGGTGACTATGTCCGACATTCGGGGGACTAATGGAGGGAGCCGTTTATAGATTGTCGGAGAGGATGGGGTCCCCCGACTATGCGAGCTTCCCGAGGGCCAGCCATGCAACATGCGGTTTCGATGCAGCCACAGTATGACATGGGGTCCAGAATCTAGCAAGACAGGGGGCAAACGAGACCGTGTGTGAGCGAGGTCGAGACAAAATAATTGAAGCGGAATTGTCTGCCGAACCCCTCAGTTCCTTGATCACCGGAGGCAGCCATCTCTCGAATACATTGGCGTCGCTCACGTCTCGTCGCCATGTGCCTCGCTCGCCATGACGATGACCAGAGAAAGCACTCTCATTCGGTCGCGATCAGCCGAACCCCATCTCGGCGATTCTCAGATGGGGCCTCGACCGCTCAAGGAACTTGTAGACAGTGGAGTGCTCGCTTCCTCGGAGGAGCATCTCGACCGCCGTCCTGGCGATGGGGAGTTGGACCGAGTTCCCTACAATGGAGACGGTGTTGCCGTACACCGAGATTGCGGCTCCGGTCAGGTCCTCTATGATCCCACGCGTCTTCCCTTTAGAGCCGATGATCCTCGCTCTCATCCGGATGACATGTCCAGACTTCTTCCCAACGTAGTCCCTGATGTCGATTGTCTCGAGGTACTCGTCCTCGTCCAATAACCTGTAAGCCCGATGGGGGGAGAATCCCCGGCCGATCGCCTTGACGACGTCCGCGACGACGAGCCCTATCACCGGGTCCTCCACCTTGCTCTCGTCGATCGTCACCTCTCCTTCAGAATCAACGATCAGCTGGACCTTCGTGCGCTCCTCGATGTATTTCTTCGTCTCCCCATCCTTCCCTATGAGCGCACCGACGCGCTCCGCCGGGACCCTGATGAGCTTCATCTCTTCCCACCGGTGACGATCCTCAGTACCTCGTCTCCTTCCATCGTATCCACATCAAGGGACCTGAAGTAACGGTTGAGATTCTCTATGTCCCTTCTCAGGAATTCGAGTGCATTGGGGTGGTCAATAATCATCGCCTGGCCGCAGTCGATGAGGACCGGTCGATTCTCGTGCACGAGAACGTTGTACTCGCTTAAATCACCATGCACCAGCCTCGCCTTCTGATAGGCCAACGAGACGAAGTGAACGAGGGTCTCGTACATTTCCTCAGGGTCCTCGAGGTCGAAATGCCTGAGCATCGGCGCCGGGGCTTCCTCCGTGCCGATGTACTCCATCGCGAGGAGGTTCCGATGATATTTTATCGGTGAGGGGACCCTTACCCCCGCGTCCTTCAATCTCTGGAGGTTCCTGAACTCCTTGGTCGCCCACGCGAAGATGATCTTGCGGTGACTCCCGCTCAGCCCCTTGAATCTGGGGTCGCCTTCGATGTACTTTGAGATTCTTTTGAAGGTGGAGGTTGCCATCCTGTAGATCTTCAGGGCCAGCAGTTTCCCCTCAGGACCCCTGCATAGGAAAACGTTCCCCTCCTTCCCAGTCGAGATCGGGAGCTCGACCGTCTCGATCACACCGTCCGTCATCATCTTGTATATCGCCAGAAGGGTATCCTTGTCGAAGACCTCATCAAGCACCTTCCGGTCCTCGGAACTCTTGTCCTTGACACGCAGGGCCTCGATCTTCCGTTCGAGTGAGGTGAGCGGTTCATTCTGGGCCATGCGGAGCCCCTATTCGCTAGAATATATCCAGGTTCTTCGGGAGCATCTTCCTTCGGCTGAGGTAGCTCGCCTGCGTTTTCGTGTACCGGTACATGATATCGGCCTTGTCGTCCTGGAACTCCCAAGGCTTCACGATGACCAGGTCGCCTTCCCTGATCCACATCCTCTTCCTTATCTTCCCGGGTATGCGACCCATTCTCGACTTCCCGTCGGCGCACATGATCTTGATCCTCGAGGCCCCGAGCAGCTGGTCGGCGACGCCGAACATCTCGCCCTCCCTTCTGTTAGGGAAGGGGCATCGCAGTATCTCCTCGCTCTGCTCTTCCTCTGACCTACTGTACTGATTCAAACGAATCCTCCGGATGCGTGTGGTCCACGTAATCGCTTCGAGTATATAATGTTGTATCGAACTCTGAGTGATTTGGTTGCGTCTCTCTCTAGCGCCAGAAGAACGATGGATTAGGGCGAGACGAGGCCTCAAATTGCCCCTTGGCCGCCGCGGGATTTGCCAAGGCTTAAGTATGCATTCCGGCATGAACGCATGCCCCCAACGCTCCGGTAGTGTAGTCCGGACAATCATCTCGGCCTTTCGTCGCGAGCGAATCGTGGAAGAAAGCCGATGACTCGGGTTCAAATCCCGACCAGGGCGCTCAGTTTTTTATTCTATATCTATGCGCGCCCTGGTCGTCGCTCGCATGAGGCTGGGAACTTGTAGTCCTCATGCTCGCTCCCGACCAGGGCTCCGATAAGTACCAATTCCATGGTCTTCACTCGGGCAAGTCTGTGTAATTGTAGTCCTTGCCCTCGCTCCCGACCAGGGCTCCGATATGTCCTAATTCTATGGTCTTCGCTCGGGCAAGTCT
>DYTM01000252.1 GCA_020725985.1 Methanomassiliicoccus sp. | reverse complement strand
GGAAAACTGGTGTGCGACGAGCACTTCGACCCGGAAACGAGGATGTGCTCGCAATGCGTTCCTCCGAGGGCAGCGAGAAAGGAGCGGCGGGAAAGGGAACGACCCGGCCTCCTCACCTGACCGATTCACATCCAGGATCAGTGGGTGGAGCGGGTGATCAGAGTAGCTTCTTTGCCGCTTCCTCATCGAGGCCGATGGATTTCAGCAGATACTTCAGGGCCTTCTTCGTTATGATTTCCTTCGTCTTGTCGTCCATGAACCGCTCCATCACCTGTGGGGCCTTCCTGAAGTACTCCACGCCGAACTCGGAGTAGTAGTATGGAGCGTTCTCTGGATCGATTCCTGCGGCAGCGTCATAGGCGTTCTCGGCCTCATTGAACTGACCGACATCCATGCAGAACGCGCCAAACGAGGTGAGGAAGTACGGATTCCTCGGATCCAGCTCGATCGCCTTCTTGTAGAGGGCGACCACCTCCTCGGTGCTGACTTTCGAGACCAGGACGCCGGCCTCGGCCTTGCCGAAGTATGCTTCGGCGTTCTTGACGTCGGCCTTTATCGCCTTGTCGAACTTGGAGAGGGCTTGGGGGTAGTCCCCCTCGCCAAGTAGCTGGAATCCTTGCTTGACGAGCTTTTCCGATTCTTCCATCAGAGCACCATCCCGAGTAACTTCGGACCAAAAGATAAACATTTGCCCCAGAGTATCCGACCGAATTGGCAACGACCCATACTGCCGGCTAGCCGCTTCGGCAAACGGGAAGGGCGGGCAATCTCAACAAGCGTTATATAACCATTGCCAATAACAGTCATGAGACGACAAGTCAATGCCCTCCTCCAAATTCGGTTGAGGCTTCGGGGACGAGAAAGATGGAAAGGAGAACGGTCGTGGAAGTTGCGAGAATCGCAAGGTTGAAGCTTACGGACGAGGAGGTGGAGGAGTTCTCGAGGGATCTCGAAGAGGTCCTCAGCTACTTCTCGACGCTGGACGAAGCGCCGTCCCGGGATGAGTTCGAATTGAACCCGGTGAGAGTGGAGGACGTCCTTCGGGAGGACGAGCCTTGTCAGGAGATCGATCCCGAAGCGCTGAGACAGTCGATGAGGACCTACGAGGGATACGTGAGGGGGCCTCGATTGTCTTGATCGACGGCGCGCTCCTCGGCAAGCTCAGGAGGATCAATGAGTTGTACGGCATATTCTCGGAGCTGATCGATCCAGAACGTCTACCGACGGCGGAATTCCGTGGCGACTTCCATTTCTCCGCAAAGGACAACCTGTGCGCCTGCGGCTATCAGGCGAGGGCAGGTTCGAAGATACTTGAGGGGTACATGCCGCCATTCGATGCGACTGCCGTCCGCAGGATGAGGGAAGGGGGAGGCCTCCTCATCGGGAAGACCAACATGGACGAGTTCGGGTTCGGCACCTTTAGCACGAATTCTGGATACGGCATTCCGAAGAATCCCCACGACCCTGAGAGAAGCTGCGGGGGCTCGAGCGGGGGCGCGGCCGCGGCGGCGTGCCTGCTTCAGGGGCACGTTGCCCTTGGAGTGTCCACAGGCGGATCGATATCGTGCCCCTCCTCCTTCTGCGGGGTGGTTGGGTTGGCGCCGACCTACGGCCGGGTCTCGAGACACGGACTCGTTGACTATGGCAATTCCTTGGACAAGGTGGGGATCATGTCCAGGACGGCCCGGGATCTTCGGAGATTCCTACCAGTCA
>DYTM01000251.1 GCA_020725985.1 Methanomassiliicoccus sp. | reverse complement strand
TGACATCGAACAGGAGGGTGCCGTGCTGAAGGAATACGCCTCCCCGCCTCGTCTGTGCGCTCCCCGACACTTTCTTGCCGCCGACGACGATGTCATTGATAGGCTCGAAACTCGCTTCAATTCCCACCCCGCCCAGAGCTTCAATGATCCAGCCGCATACGATCTTGTACGCCTTGCCTATGTCCCTTTCCATCATCTCCTCGGGAGCGATCACGCTGTATGTGATCTCCCCTTCCCGATCATGGTAGACCGCCCCGGCCCCGGTCCTCCGTCTCACCCACTCTACTCCCAGCGCCTTGCATGCCTCGATGTCCACCTCATCCGCGAGGCTCTGAAAGCATCCTATCGATACCGCGCTGGGATCCCAGCCGTAGAACCGGATGGTCGGTGGCGACCCCCCGCTCCGGACAGCGTTGCTCGCGGCCTCGTCCAGAGCCATGTTCATGGCGGCATTCCAGTACTCGAACTGGATCACTCTCCATTTCACAACAACGCCTCCTCAACAAGCGAGGCGAGATCGGACGGAGTGAAGCCGATGAGGAGAAGCCGTTCGGCAGCCACCGTTCCCTCGATCGCCGTCTGGATTTGCTCCTTGGTCTCGGCAACTGTCAGGCCGACGATCGCCTTTTCGATCGATTCGAGCCCCTCCTCGGGGTGGACGAAGAAGTCCCCGGTGATCCTGATTTCTTCAATTCTCTCGCCGTCATGAGCCAGCTTGACCCTGACGAGCTTTCCCCCCTTGACCTTCGCCTCGGCCGCTCCCCATACCGCCATAGGCATCAATCCGGAGGACGACTAGGAGCCGAAGGACCGCGGAGGATTCCTCACCCGCTCGCCCACTTCTTCAGCCCCTCCAGAGTCACCTTGCCGCAGAGGGCCTTCCCATTCCGCTCGTTGTAGAAGCACGGCACCCCGAGGTCCCCGCCGCATGCCTTCGAAATGACCTCCCTGTGCTTCCTCATGAGTCGCGCGTTCTCGTCGTTGTGCCAGACCTCCAACTCCGTGATCGTAACGCCCGTCTCTTCCATCAACTTCTCAACCAACGGCCGGGTCGCCTTGCAGTGTGGACATTCCCTGCCGAAAAACCAGATCAGTCTGTTGCCTTCCTCGTTGGACATGCAATCACCTCTTCACGAACAGCCCGCACCAGCACTCCGCGTTCTCCTTCCAGTACTGCTGCGCCTTGAAATTGCACGGGCAGATGAGCTTCAGATCCCTCTCGTAGTCCCCGGTTGGAATCCGACAGGGACAGTACTTCAGGCCATGTTTCTTCACATTCTCCAGCTCCCCGGTCGCGAGGGTCTGTATGTTCTCCTGGCTGTCTTCCAGCCTGAAATCCTGCTCCTTCGTGAAATCCTCCCAGACGCGGACCAGTTGCTCGACGGTTTCGAGCTTCCCGCCCTGGGCGCCGATCACCTTGAGCGCCTCGTCGTTGTCGATCTCGCAGAACGCGTTCTTCGCTCGGCAGGTTGGGCATATTTCGGGACCCTTCGTCCCAAAATGGATGTCGTTGCAGACGTAGCATCTCCAAAGCTTCTTGATCATGAACCTCAATCGCTTGCTACGGTCCCCGAGTCATATAAAGCATTGCGGCATCCTCGAAATCCCTCGACACGGAATCGCCCATATTGTCCGAGGTTCGATTGCGCCGCTGCGCAAGGTTAATAATCCTCTCTTTCTACTTCCCCCTCATGCCTGAGGGACTTTCAGCCAATGCCGAG
>DYTM01000250.1 GCA_020725985.1 Methanomassiliicoccus sp. | reverse complement strand
GACACAGTCTTGCTCAACGGCCTGCACTCCATGATCCTCACGTTGTCCCCGACCTTCACATCGAGGCACGGAGGGTTGTGAACTGAATATCGGCTCGTCCTCTTCTCGTAACGCTCGTACTTCTCGACGTACCGCAGGTAGTTCCTCTCCACCACTGCAGTCTTATCCATCTTGGTCGAGACCACGACGCCGTCTATCATCTGCCCCCTCGTGGACAGCTTCCCGTGGAAAGGGCAGTGCTGGTCGCTGCATTTGGCCTCTGGAATCTTGACATCAATGCCAATGTCTCTAACATCACCTTTCATAGGCTCACCTGGTCTTCTTGATCCGATCCTCTGGTCTGTGCTTGATATCGTTGCCCTGAACGACGATCTTCTCGCCGGCGTATGTGAACTGGAACTCATTGCCGCCCTTCGGGACCATCCTCTCCCTCCCGTCCCGCTCGATGCTGAGCGTGTTCTTCGTCTCGTCGACCACCTTCCCGGCCAGTCGGACGTATCCAGGGTGGGTTGAGGAGACAACCTCGACCTCCAGGCCTATGAATTCACGTTTCATGAAATCCCTCTTCCTCATTTCCGTATCATCTGACGTCGGTCTTGAATCCCATCTCCTCCAGGGCCTCCTTCACCTTCTTCTTGTGTTCCCCCTGGAGTTCGATCTTGCCGTCCTTGGCCGTGCCTCCCGCGGCACACTTGGTCTTCAGCTTCCTGGCAAGATCGTCGATGTCGATATCATCCGCGTCGATGCCTTCTATGACAGTGACGGTCTTCCCGTATCTCCTGCTGTCGGTGCTGATCCTCACTGTCTGCTGTTCTCGCGCAATCTCCTCGCACATGCACAATTCTTTGGGTAGTCCACATACAGAGCATATCTCAGCCATTACTTTTCTTCCTCCTTCTGGACGGTGAGAATCCGGGCGATGTTCGTCCTGAGGGCTCGAATCCGGCCTGGGTTCGCGGGCGCTCCGCCCATCGCCGCAGTCCCCCTCTCGTGCATGAGCTCGTCCTTCAGCTCCCGAAGCTTCGCGAGCCGCTGGTCCTCGCTCATTTCCTTTATCTCAGAGGTCCTCAGCAATGCCATCTTCTCCTACACCTCCTTCGAGCTCTCCTGGTTCTCCGCATCGGGGGCATCGGCTCCTGCCTCCGGAGAGGTCGCTGCACTCTCCTCCGATGCTCCCTCGCTCTCTTCCTCACCTGCTTCTTCGGCTTTCTCGACTTCTCCGGCCTCAGCGGCCGCTGCCTCGCCGGCGACCTCGACCTGTGCCTCCTCCTTCGGGATGAGCACGCTGGCCAGCTCCGGCATCGCCTCGACCGCCTTCTCCGGAGACATGATGTCGACCTCGTCCGGCAGCTTCGCCTGCGGATCCATGATCTCGACCCGCACCCCTATGACGCCGGGCTTGAGCTTCGCCACCGCGAAGCCGGTCTTCATGAACTTGATCCTCGGCTCACCGCAGAACTTGATGTATCCTTCCTTGAACTTCTCCGTCCTGTGCCTCTGTCCGGTGAGCTTTCCCGATATGACGACCTGGCATCCCCTTGCCCCCGAGTCCATGATCCTCCTGACGGTCGAATGGCCCGCCCTCCGGAAGTGCCATCCCCTCTCCAGGGCGAACGCGAGCTTCTCCGCCATTATCTGGGCGTTGAGGTTGGCGTTCTCGACCTCCTGGACCTCGATCTGGGGGTTGTCGAAATTGAAATCCTCCTCGATCGCCCTTGTCAGGTT
>DYTM01000027.1:9697-10778 GCA_020725985.1 Methanomassiliicoccus sp. | reverse complement strand
ATCAGGGCGGAGGAGCATGGCCTCGACTTCCCTGTCCTCCGGCCGCTGATCGGGCTCGACAAGATAGAAATCGAGGCCGTAGCGAAGGAAATCGGTACCTACGGCATCTCGATCAGGCCGGGCCAGCCCTGCACCGCCGTCCCAAGGAAGCCGGTGACGAGGGCCCGCCTTGACCGGATCGTTCAGGAAACTGAGAAAGTTGAAATGGATGAGCTGATCCGGCACGCGATGGACGGGGTAAGGGAGATTCCCAGGGCTTAGAACAGCGAGCACTTCTTGTGGTAGACGGAATCGTACAGCATCGATTTTGTGACACGGTCGATGTACTTTGCCTGGACGATGGAAACGTAGAGGGTGTGCTTCCCCACTTTGATCCTGAGATCCGTGTCCTTCGGCGCCTTCATCTCGATCGGGAGGATGACCGGACCGTAGCATGAGGTCGATACCCTGTAGTCTCTTCCATTTCTTTCGATGTAGTCGATGACCTCCCTGTCGACCCTGATCTCCTTCATGAGGCTTGGCGGATTGAATTTTCGATATATAATCGTAACCGGAAGTCCCCCGCCGAGAACTATTTTACTTCAACGGGCGATTGCCTGTGCGATGAGGCTCGTGGGCGATACCTCCGCCCTCTTCTCGATGGAGAATCTTCCGCCAGACACGGAGGTCCACGTCACCCCAGGCATCATCGCAGAGCTGCGGAAGTACAAGGACCGCAGACTCGACTACTGGGAGCATGCCCTTCGGGTGTCGGAGCCGTCGAAGGAATCGGTGGAGGAGGTGATGCGACGGGCCGAGGAAACAGGGGACTCGCGGCGTCTCTCCCAGACGGATATCGAAATCATTGCGTTGGCGAGGGATCTCGGCGCGAAGATACTCACGGACGACTACTCGATCCAGAACCTTGCCAGTTTCATGGGCATCGACTACGCCACGGTCGGTCTGAAGGGGATTGGGAAGGTATTGAAATGGAAGCTCAGGTGCACCGGCTGCGGAAGGATTTGGGAAGCCGAGCACAGCGAATGTCCGGTGTGCGGGAGCCCATTGCGGAGCACAAAGGCCAGGAAATAGTCGATCCGGC
>DYTM01000027.1:4890-9687 GCA_020725985.1 Methanomassiliicoccus sp. | reverse complement strand
CCTAGGGAACATATCCGCCCTCAGAATCCGTAGCCCACGAGTTCAGTTCGCCCTTCGGACCCGCTGCGACTCATTCTTCGGACCTGAAACCTCGGACAGCTTCTCGAGATATTCTCCCTCTAGGATCGATGAGTAGGTGAAGCTGGAGTCGAACGGCGTGCCGTCGCACTCCGCCCTCTCCTGGCGCGCTCGGAGGTCGCCTGTCGGTTTCATGGGACGGTTGTATATACAAAACACTACAAAAAGGTTTTGATTGACAACATTATCGAGTCAGATTGACTACTTCATAGACATTTGTTCAAATGAAGGTTCTCTATGGAATGAGCGACTTGCACCTGAGGATGTTCCCCATTCTCCTCTTTCCGATGAGCTTCATGGCGGTGCCGAGCCTCCAATCGCTTCCCCAGACGAGGCCCGCCAGAGCCTTCGTCCTGAGCGCCGTTCGCAATGGCCCCTCCACCTGCCTCCTGCAGGCGTCGGCGTAGCGGGAAAGGGGCGTCCCTGAGAGGACGTGATCTGCCGCCGCTTTCCCTGCGATCCTTCCACATATGAGGGCGATCGGGATCCCGCCCCCGTTGACCGGCATCACGTGGCCAGCGGCGTCCCCGACGATGAGCCCTTTCCCGGCGAAGTTCGGTCTCACCGGACCCCCCATCGGGACGTACTTGCCCACGGGTCTCCCGATACTCATCTCCCTGCTATCGGTGAACTTCTTGAAGTACTCCCCCACCTTCTCCCTGGCGAACCGCGGGGACACGCCCACTCCGACGTTCGCGCCCCGCCGCTTCGGGAGGATCCAGGCGTACCCGCCGGGGGCCATGCCGCCGAAGTACATCTCCGGCACCGGATCGAAGTCCCCTTCGGCATAGGCAGTCAGGGCCGGGCACAGAACCTTGTTCTTCGGCAGATCCAAAGAAGCCGCGACTCTGGAGAGCGGGCCATCGGCCCCGATGATGACTTTCGCTTCGATGTCCCCTTTGCTCGTCTTCGCGACGCCGTCTTCCAACGAGAAGAAGGAACAGTCCGTCACAAGCCGCGCCCCGGCCTTCTCTGCATTTGCGACCAGATGCCTGTCGAACCGATCCCGGAAGGTGGTGAATCCCTCGAAATCGATCTCGTACAGGCGGAGGTTCGGAGAGTAGAGCCTCAGTTTGTGGGTCTCGAGCGCGACCAAGTCTGCCGGAACGCGACGCAGGGCATCGATATCCTCCGCCCCTGGAAATATCCGCCTTACCTCCTGCGCCGTCGGAAGGAATTCGCCGCATGCAACGGGAACCCCCAGCTCCCGCTTTCGCTCTATCAGAAGGACGTCGATGCCCCTGATAGCGGCGTGCTCGGCGGCGGTGGCCCCGGCTGGCCCCGCCCCAACGACCAGGACGTCCGCAGTCATGTGGTCTTCCGACATCAATCACCAGCTCTCGCAATCCGACGCGATCGACATCTCATACGAAGGTGAGGAGCGTCTGCGGCCTATTTCTCGCTTGCCACAAGCTCGGGCTCTCACATCTCCCTTTCGACGACGGCCCGGGCAAGCGATCGGAGCCCGTTCTTGTAGACAGACGGCGGAATCGGGGCGAGGCAGTCTATCGCCTTTGAGGAGAACTCCCGCGCCTTCTCCCTCGCCGCTTGAAGCCCCCAGGAGTCTGCCATGAGATCGAGGGCCTCTCCCACCTCCTCCGGCCTCTTCCTTTTCTTCCCGAACAGCCTGGATATACGCCGCCCGTCATGACCGTCGTTCATTGCGAGAATGAGTGGAAGCGTCGGAGTGCCGTCGCGAAAGTCCATTCCCCTCGGCTTGCCGAGCACAGACTCGTTCCCAACGATATCGAGGACATCGTCGGTGATCTGAAACGCCAGTCCTAGATTGAGGCCGTAGAGACCGAGCGCCTCGATGTGCTCTTCCGACCCGCCCCCGAGGAGGGCACCCACTTTCGCACTCGCTTCAATTGGCTTCGCAGTCTTGCCCCTTATTATCTCGATATAGGTATCGACGGATGTGGAGGAGTCGCTGACATGGTCGCTCTGGACCATCTCGCTCTCGGCCATTCTGGCGCACGCGTCGGCGATGATTTCCACCACCTTCGGGCCGAAAGAGCCTCCCGCCCGAAACCCCTTCACAAAGAGGAAGTCCCCGGCGACGAGAGCCCTCTGGACGCCGTACTTCCTGAAGGCAGATACCGCCCCCCTCCTCTTCTCCCCGCCGTCGTTGATGTCATCGTGGATGAGCGTGGCACTATGAATGAGCTCGAAGGCCGCCGCGATCCCAATAACCTGGGAAACTTCCACTCCACCGACGGCCCTGAAGGAGAGAACCGAGACCCCCGGCCGGACTCTCTTTCCACCGGAGCCGATCACGTGCATCGAGATTTCTGTCAGAAGCCTTTGCTCGGAATCGACGCTCCTCCGAATCTCCTCCTCGACCATCCGCAGCTCTTCTGCTATGGACGAGTCCCAGGCCGCGGCCATGCTTTTTTCCTAATGACGATTCTGTACTTAACACTTGCCTGGGAAGCTGGATAGGTGAGGGCGGAGGAGTATCTCGAGGATTCGCAGCCATATCCTGCGTTTCCGAGTCTTGGACGCGGACCGCGTTGCCGTTCGTCAGAGTCGGTCACTCAGCGAGACCCTCAAGATCGCCTGTCCTCAGGAAAAGATGGGAATGAGGAATTGAATGGGCGAGAGCCTTGGGGCATCATGGCATCAAGTTCACCATGTGGGAAATCGCCCGACCCTCAACGTCTGTACTACGAATCAGGGTCTCAGGTTGCACCCCTTACGAGAAAAACAGGGATTGCACAGAGGACTGATGCTCCAACAATCGCTGCAAGGACAAAGACTGTTCGGGTTGCCATTTCTCGTCCGGTCGCACCCATCGCCCTCAGCCCGTCCGCCTTCAGGCGGCCGAGTTCATAGGACAACGCTATCGTCAAGCTGACGTAGACGAAGAGCTCATCATTCGGACCCAGCGTCATCAGGAAAGCGAATGCGAACGCCCCCACCGCGGCAATCGCGACTATCCACTCGCGAACTCCTCCTCTCTTCACGTTGACCGAAAGACAGAGTATGATCAAGGCAACAAAGACGATGTCAAGGAAATCCCAGTATGGCCTATGGCCGGCATACAAGTCCATTCCGAGAACGCTCATGCCATAGAAGTGGTCGAAATCTTCCGAGATGCTGTTCAGGTAAATGATCAGGGCAAGCGCGAAGAGCGCAGGAATTCCCACGAAGAACCTTGAAAAGCGAGTCGTCCACGAGACCGCATCCCAGATGATGACGAGAAGAATTGCCATAAACAGGACCAGGAGGATCGCGACGAAGTAGGCGGCGAAGTAGTCGCCAACGAAGTATCTGAAGTGGACAAACGCGATGTACGATGGCGCTAAGGCAAAAAGGGCACTAATGCCGACGCACAGGTGCGATGCCACCTTTAGATATGAAGGCATTGTTCCTCCCTGGTGAGTGTTGCCCTGCCATACCGGTTGGCTACGCTGAATCAACTTGCACGCTTCCTCTTGAAGCTTTGCAGCACTCCCGATCCTGTTGCGGAGCCTGTACTGCGGTCTTGTCAACCGTATCGTGCCGTCGGGATTCTGGTCTTCAGTGCTCCAGCGCCAAGGTTGAGATGGCGATCGAGCGTTCGCGAGCAACCAGATCGGTCTTGATCGGGAAAGGAGGGCATCTCGTGAAAAGGTTATATGGGTACTGCTGAATTACTAGAAACGATCGCATGTCTGGAAAAGCAAAGGTGAAGGATTTCGCCGACCGGAACCCGCCGACCGTCGACTATGGTGCCACGCTCGAGGACGTCATCAAGCTGATGCTGAAGCGGCATCAGACCGGGATCGTCGTCAAAGAGGAGGACGTGGTCCTGGGGGTCATCACCTCGACTGACGTGACCCGCGTCATCGTCCAAGGGAAAGACCCCTCGACCGTCAAGGTGAAGGAGTTCATGACAGCCTGCACCCTAGTAGGGCAGAATCCATGCGTCCAGATACACGAGGACGGCCTGGTAAGCGATGCCCTCAAGCTCATGCTGATAGGGGGGGTGAGCAGGGTCCTCGTCGTCGACTCCCGCGGGGACCTCGTCGGCACGATCTCGTTCCTCGACGCCCTGAAGGCCTGGGAGGACGAGGCCGCAAAGGGGCGCTAGGTTCACCGTCTCCATTTACAGGAAGAACGCCCTGGCAGCCTCCTGGCACACCTCCAGGATCGGTCCGGGGTACAGGCCGATGATGATGGTCGCGATGACCGTTATCAGAACGGCGGCGAGCATCGAGCTGGGAACCCTGATCTTCTCCTCTGGACCTTTCTCGACGTACATGTACTTGATCACCCGGACGTAATAGTAAAGGGAGAGGGCGCTGTTGATGACACCTGCCGCGGCAAGCCATACGAGCCAGTTGCTTCCCGGCGCGATCGAGACGTCCACCGCGCTCGAGAAGAGCCAGAACTTGCTGGCGAAGCCCGCGAGCGGCGGTATTCCAGCGAGGGAGAAGAGAAGGACAGTCATCGAGAACGCGAGGATCGGGGACCTCCTGCCGAGCCCTTTGTAGTCCGCGGTAGTCTCACCAAGGGCGACCGACGCCAGAGCGGCGACGATGATGAACGCCCCGCCCTTCATGAAGGCGTGCGTTATGATGTGGAATATTCCACCGGCGAGGGCGTACTCGGTCCCCACCGGAAGCACGATGAGGATGTAGCCAGCCTGGGCGATGCTCGAGTAGGCGAGCCGGCGTTTCAGGTCGTCCTGCGTTATCGCGAAGAGCGACGCGACCACGATGGTGAAGGTCGCCA
>DYTM01000027.1:0-4880 GCA_020725985.1 Methanomassiliicoccus sp. | reverse complement strand
AGCATCCTCTTGATGTTTGTCTGAGATATCGCAAGGACGTTGCCGACTGTCATCGTCACCACGGCGATGACCGCGATTACCACGTCCCAATCGGCCTTTATCGCGATCAGCCCGATGAGGAAGACCTTGAAGAGCGCGACGAAGCCCATCTTCTTCGAACTGGAGGCGAGCAGCGCCGTGATCGTCGTCGGTGCGCCCTCGTATACATCCGGGGCCCACATATGAAACGGAACGATCGCGACCTTGAAGCCAAAGCCGGCCACCAGGAGGCCGAGGGAAAGTAGGATGACCGGGTTCATGCTTTCGGCGGCGGAGATCGCGGCCCCGATGTCGGTGAAGAGCGTGCTTCCTGCGATCCCGTAGAGGAGGGAGATGCCATAGAGGGAGATGGCGGAGGAGAGCCCTCCAATGATGAAGTACTTCGTCGCCGCCTCCGCGCCCCTCTTGTCCGCCTTCCTGAAGCCGACCAGGGCGTACGAGGACAGGCTCGCGAGCTCGAGGCCTATGAAGAGCGTGATGAGGTCGAGAGAGGAGGCGACGATCATCATCCCGACCGTTGCGAGCATGATGAGGGTGTAGTACTCCGCGACATGCTTCTGTCCCTGAACGGATCTTATTGATGCGAGCGCGACGTAGAAGGCGACGGCTAGGAAGACAAGCTTGAACACCGCAGCGAAGGCGTCCATCCGGATGAGGCCTCCGGCGAAGGTGACCGCTTCCGCTCCATCAGCGAGAAACAGAAGGGCGGGGATCATCGAGGCCCCTATGCCGACGACGGAGACGTAGCCGAGGACCTTGTCCGACCTCGTCAGGTAGTAGATCGCAGGCAGGGCGAGCGCAAACGCGATGAGGACGATCTCCGAGTAGAGGGGGGTAACATCGACCATTCAACCCACCCCCAGTATGCCCGATATGATCCCGGCTGAGGGGATGATGTAGTCCATGATGAGACCGGGAAGCATTCCGAAAAGGATCATGAGGAACGACAGGATCGCGAGGGGCACGGCCTCGTACCAGCTCACGTCGTGAAGATGAGAGGTGTCGATCTTCTCGGTGAGGGGGCCGAACATCGTTCTCTGGAGCGCCCACAGGTAGTAGCCGGCTGTTATGGCAACGCTCGCTATCGGCAGGAGAAGGAGCCATGTATACGCATCGAAGGTGGCGATGAAGACCGAGAACTCGGCGACGAACCCGACCATTCCCGGAAGCCCGAGCGAGGCCAGGAAGCCGATCGTCATGAAGGTCGCGGCGTAGGGCATCTTCGAGGCGAGGCCGCCGAGAAGCGGGATCTCCCTCGTCCCGGCCTTGTGCTGCACCACCCCGCACATCATGAACAGCACGGCGGTGATGAGGCCGTGCGCGAACATCTGGAAAACCGCTGCCGCGATTCCGAGCTGGGAGGCGGTGGCGATGCCGAGCAGGACGATCCCCATGTGGCTGATCGAGGAGAAGGCGACCATCTTCTTCAGGTCGCGCTGGGCCAGGCAGATGACGGCCCCGTAGATTATGGAGACGATCGCGATGGCGAGCATCAGCGGCATCAGGACCTGCGCTCCCTCCGGAAGGGTGGGGAGAGCCACGCGGATGATACCGTACGAGCCCATCTTCAGCAGGAGCCCGGCAAGGAGAACGCTTCCCGCGGTCGGCGCCTCTACGTGCGCGTCGGGAAGCCAGGTGTGGAACGGGACGATTGGCATCTTCACCCCGAAGGCGAAGAACAGGGCGCCGAAGGCGGCAACCTGGAACAGGTGCCCGAAGCCCCCGCTGACGGTGGCTATGTCGATCATGCTGAATGACGCGTACCCGAGGACAGGCTTCGCCTCGAAGTAGAGGGCCATGATCGAGATCAGCATGGCCAGGCTGGCGACGTGCGTGTAGATGAAGAACTTGATCGAGGCGTACGCCCTCCGGGGCCCGCCCCAGATGGCGATGAGAAAGTACATCGGAATGAGTACGACTTCCCAGAAGACGTAGAAGAGGAAGTAGTCAAGGGAGGTGAATACACCCATGACGCCCACCTCGAGGACGAGCATGAGGCCCATGTACTCCTTCGTCCGGTGCTCCACGTCCCAAGAGAAGAGGATGGCGAGGAAGCAGAGGAGCGCCGTCAGAAACGCCATCGGGATGCTGATCCCGTCGACGCCGAGCGAATAGGATATCCCGAAGCTCTCAATCCAGGTGTGGTTCTCCTGGAACTGATACTCTCCGAAGCTCATCTGGAAGCTCGCCAGCAAAACGCCTGAAAGGATCAGGGGCGCGGCCGAGAATGCGAGAGCGATGAACTTGGCGGCCTTCCCGTTCCTGCCGGTCAGGAAGACAAGGATTGCTCCAACCAGCGGGAAGAGGATCAGCAGCGAAAGGATCGGGAAGTTCTCTAACATGGTCTCACCTCAGCCCCCCTACGAGATAGAGAAGAATGAAAACGATCGATATCCCTGCGATGACGATCGCGGCGTACAGCTGGACCTGGCCCGTCTGAAGCCTTCGAATGATATTCCCGGAGCGGGCGAAGATGAAGGCGAAACCGTTGACGATGCCGTCGATCACGTAGATGTCGAAGAGATCCACCAGCTTCGAGAAGCCGTACACGACCTTCTCCGCGAACGCGTCGTAGGCGGCGGCGAAGCCATACCGCTTGATGAGCACATCGTACATCGTCCTCGATGCTTTGGTTGAAACGAACACATCCGAGGAGATGCTCTTCCTGTAGTAGACCGCGTAAGCCAGACCGACGCCGCAGATCGCAACGATGATCGACAGATAGGTGATCGGCTCGGCGAAGGTCGCGGTGAGAACCTCGGCGGGAGCGAGGGAATGAGGCTCCTCGAAGAACACCTGCCCTCCGAATCCTCCCCCTACGAAGAGGACGAGGAACGAGCCGGCTGCGAGAATGGCGAGGAGGATGAGGGGATAGGTCATCACCCTCGGGGACTCATGCGCATGATCCGAGGCCACGCTGGGTTTGCCGGTGAACGTCATGAACCAGAGGCGGAACATGTAGAACGCCGTCATGAACGCTGTCGCTATGCCGAGGAAGTACAGGAGAACGAAGACCCAGCTCAGGTCCCCTGCCTCCCAGACTGTGGCGAGGACCTCATCCTTGCTCCAGAACCCGCTGAACGGCGGTATGCCCGATATGGACAGGGCGCCGATGAGCATCGTGAACGAGGTGATCTTCATCTTCCGATTGAGCCCGCCCATGAGCCTCATATCCTCTGTGTGCACGGCGTGAATGACGCTTCCGGCGCACAGGAACAGCAGCGCCTTGAAGAAGGCGTGGTTCATCAGGTGGAACATCGAGGATGTGTAGCCCTCCGCATGTTGCGTATGGAAGAAGAGATAGCCTCCGGCGCCGAGCGCGAGCATCATGTACCCGAGCTGGCTGATTGTCGAGTAAGCCAGGACTCTTTTGATGTTAGGATTGTTCAGGGCCATGGTGGCAGCCATGAAGGCCGTCACGCCTCCGATGATCGCTACGACGAGAAGAGTCTCCGGCGTCTGAACGAACAACGGGAAGGACCTGGCGACGAGGTACACCCCGGCCTTGACCATCGTCGCGGCGTGAATGAGCGCGGAGACGGTGGTGGGGCCTTCCATCGCGTCCGGCAACCAGTCGTGCAGGGGAAACTGGGCGCTCTTGCCGATCGCCCCGCCGAAGATCATGATGGTGCCGATCGTGAGAAGGGAGAGGTCGGTCCCCGAGGCCTCGATCTCGAACAGATCCCGGAAGTTCAGGGTCTTGAAGGTGGTGAAGAGGATGATGAGGCCGATCATGAACATGATGTCCCCCACCCTCGTCACAATGAACGCCTTCTTCGCCGCCGAGGCCGCGGAGGGCTTGTGATACCAGAAGCCGATGAGCAGGTACGAGCACAGCCCAACCAGCTCCCAGAAGATGAAGAGCTCGAGGTAGTTGTTCGCGAGCACGAGTCCGAGCATGACCCCGACGAACAGGGATATCTCTGTGTAATACCGCCGCTTCCTCTCTCCCTCCCCTCCCATGTAAGCGAGCGAGTAGACGATGACGAGAGTCGAGACCAGCGAAACAACGACGAGCATCAGGGCAGTGAGCTGGTCGATGTAGATCCCGACCTCGAAGGAGTACGAGTCGGTAAGGGTGAGCCACATCTGCGACTGCTCGAACACCCCGTCCATGACGCCATCAGCAGAATCAAACGAGCCGTCGAGGACCTGAACCACGACTGCCGCGGTAATAGCGAGCGAGGCGATCGCGGCGACGACGGCGACATATCCGCCGCCCTCCTTGAGTTTCTTGCCGAAAAGCCCGATCGCTATCGCGGCGACGAGGGGGAAGACCGGGATCAACCAGGCGAACTCTATCGGCTGCATCTCACCACCTCAGCAAGCTGATCTCGTCCAGGTTGATCGTGTCCCTCGTCTTCGAGAGGGCGAGGAGTATTGCCAGACCAACGGCCACCTCGGCCGCCGCGACGGCGATGGAGAAGAGCGCGAATATCTGCCCCCTCACGTCCCCATAGAAGGAGGAGAAGGCGACGAAGTTTATGTTTGCAGCGTTCAGCATGAGTTCGATCGACATGAGGACGACGATGGCATTCCTCTTCGTCAGGACGCCGTACGCTCCTATGATGAACAGGATCGCGCCGAGCGCGAGGAAGTACTCGATCGGTATCATCGGTCATCCTCCTTCGCCAGGAAGACGCCCCCCAGCATCGCGGCGAACATGAGCACGCCGACGACGAGGAAGGTGATGCCGTAGTCCTCGAACATGCGGTTCCCCAGCTCCTCCATCCCGATCTGGGTGATCTCCCCGGGGCTCCATGCCGCAAGAACGACTGTGCCGAGGACGATGACCAGGAGGAGGACCGTGGCGAGGATTGCGACAGCGGTCTGCCTATTCA
>DYTM01000249.1 GCA_020725985.1 Methanomassiliicoccus sp. | reverse complement strand
TCGTCCTCCACGTCCCGGTCTTAATATGCTCCGTCGGGAAGAACGTGATCGGGGTCGACGGCAGGTCCTTGTAAGTCTGAGGCATTTCCACCATTCTCATCCCTCCTTCGTCATGTCGTACGCTTCCTTGGCGGCCGCCGCATTCGCCTCCTTCTTCACGGGGGCGGCCTCCCTGATGCTTTGGAGAGTGGATTCCAGCGAAACTCGGGGAAAGATCTTCACGAACGCACCAATGATGGCGGTGTTCACGATAGGGGAGGTCCCGCTCCCCAAACCATGCCTGAGAGCGATCCCGGTCGCATCGACCGTCGAGATCCTGTTCGGGACATCGATCCCGAGCTCCTCCTTCTTCCTCGTCGTGTTCACGAGAATCCTTCCCTCCGGCTTGAGTCCTTGGAACACATCGACGAACTCGAAGAGGCTCGGGTCGAGGACGACGACGTAATCGGGCTCATAGATTCCAGCGTGAATGCGTATCGGTCTGTCGTCGATTCTGCAGTAAGCAGTGACTGGCGCACCCCGCCTTTCAACTCCGAAAAAGGGAAAGGCTGCAGCATGCATCCCGTCCTTGACGGCGGCCCGAGCGAGCATCTCGGAAGCGACAACCGCTCCCTGGCCGCCACGCCCATGAATGCGGATTTCAATCATCTGATTGACACCAACTCGGGAACTTTGTATCCCATTATAAGGTTTTTCCATTTACCATTGCCCCTTGACAAAAACTATCATTTGGATTTCGTTGCCTAGGCCCCTCGATTCGCCGGTTTTCGGAAGACTCGCACCCCCTTTCCCTCATTACCCCTTTCTTCGAGTTCGATCGGAATTGAAGAAACCAATAATATCGGTGATGCCAATGGCCATACCGTGGCGTTTCACAGCCTCACCTTCAGGACCTTCGTCAACGCGACGGAAGATGAGGAGAAGGTGGCAAAGGCGCTGAGATATGCCTGCGGCGAGGAGAAGTTCTCGAGGTCTGCCTCGAAAGGTTTCTATGGAAATCCCATAGTCGTCCTTGAGGCAATCGTGAAGAAGAAGGCTGGAATCGACTCATTTTTCCAGAGATTAGGTCCTGATTCGATAGGAGATATCATCGAGACCTTGGACAGAAGGACAGACGAGGAAGGATGCGTGTTCCTGAGATTGGACAAGCAGGACGCGTATTCGGAAAGAACAGTGCTGAGCGACGGGGAGGACGTGATAGCTGTTAAGGGGAAGGTGAAGGCGTATCCGAAGACACGGGCGAGATCCATTGAGGAAGCTGCGAAGTATCTAGGATCCTTCCTCTGCTGAGCAAATCACCACTGGTAGGGATTTCTGAAACGACGCAATGGACCGAGATTCGAGAAAGGATTAATAGCCGTGATGGCATCCCACGACTGGTTGCAGGGGTAGCCAAGCCTGGTCAACGGCGCAAGGCTTAGGACCTTGTCCCGAAGGGGTCCGTGCGTTCAAATCGCACCCCCTGCACTTCTATGCATAGCCAGGCAACCACTTTCTACTTTCAATCACGGGGGTTTCAGTTGTTAAGGGTGGCGTGACTTGGGGAAATGGTGAGGGAATCGCATCTTCGCTTTGTCGACCGCAACATTTCCGAAGAATCGGAGTAGGTTCGATGAAGCGTCGACGTTGTGCGCTATCCCGCTGTACTTCATCCCGCGACCCCTGAGAAGACCAACTTAGGCGATCACTTCCCTTTCTGTCAGCTTCTCGAGTAGCACTGTCGAGACGTTCCTTC
>DYTM01000248.1 GCA_020725985.1 Methanomassiliicoccus sp. | reverse complement strand
AGAGGACTCGATGGACGCCGAGGCGGCGGCCTCGAAATCGCCGTCCGGAACGTTTCCCTTCTTGACAGTCACCTGAACGATGCCGGACGAGTCCCTGACGACCGAGAACACGATAGAACCGCTCGTCCTCGTACGGTAGACCCACCCCCTCACGACGACCTCTTCGTCAGTGCGGGGCTCGGCGAATATCCTGGAGATGGCTGTGACGGGGCTCATCCGACGCAACCAACTGCATTCAACTATCTTTTGATTTCGGTTTCTGATGTTTTCGGGACGCGCGCCATCAGTCCGCTCCGCACCTATTTATCGCCGACCATCACATTCCTGAATGCGTGGAGCTGAGGAAGGGAAGCATCGGGGACCTTGCGGACATCGAACGCGTCGAGAGAGAGTCGTTCGCGGACGCGGAGCGATACGACGTGCCCCTGCTGCGGCTTCTCCTGGGAGAGAAGGAGTTCGAGACCGTCGTGGCGACGGTCGATGGCGCGATCGCAGGCTACGCAACCCTCTTTCACAAAGAAGGATGCATTTCGTCGAGGATCGTCTCAATGGCGGTCAGACCGCACCATAGAAGGAGGGGCATCGGATCCTCGCTCCTCCGGGAGTTGGAGAGGTTGGCGGCAGAGAAGGGAGCGGAGAGGCTCGTGCTTGAGGTCGGCACGATCAACCTGGCGGCGGTGGCGATGTACGAGAGCGTCGGATTCAGGATAGGGGGGGTTCTTCCAGGATACTATGGAGAGGGGAGGGACGCGTACCACATGGACAAGTCCGTCTCGCGTGGATGAGCGACGTAATTTTTTATTATGTGCCTCGGACATATGGGCCCGCAGGGGGGACGAATTGGACTTCTCACTTTCGGAGGAGCAGGCAGCATTCATTGAGCTTGTCAGGAAGTACGCCAACGAGGAAGTGGCCCCGATCGCCGCCGAGATCGACCAGAAGTCGATCTACCCGGACACGGCAATCCGGAAGGCTGGCCAGCTGGGCTTGATGGGGATGATCATTCCCAGAGAATACGGAGGACTCGGAGTCGACACGATCACATACGCCGCCGCGATCGAGGAGATCGCCAAGGCCTCGGCTTCGGTCGCGACGACCATCTCCGTCAACAACTCCCTCGTCTGCTACACGCTCGAGCAGTTCGGGAACGAAGAGCAGAAGAGGAAGTACCTTGTGCCGCTCGCAAACGGGACGGACACCGGTAGCTTCGCGGTCACCGAGCCGGCCGCGGGAACCGATGCGGGCGGCATTCAGACGACCGCGGTGAAGCGCGACGGACGATACATTCTGAACGGGACGAAGATCTTCATAACGAGCGCAGGCAAGAGCCAAACGGCGCTCATCTTTGCGATGACCGACAAAGAAAAGGGGACGAAGGGCATCAGCGCCTTCATCGTCGACACCTCGGCCAAGGGATACGTTCTCGGGAAGATAGACGACAAGATGGGGATTCGGGGTTCGCAGCAAGCCCAGATATTCTTCGAGGACCTTGAGGTCCCGGAGGAGAACCTCCTCGGGAGGGAGGGGGAGGGGTTCAAGATCGCCTTGACGGCGATCGACTGCGGACGGATAGGGATCGCGGCGGAGGCGGTCGGGATCGCCCAGGCATGCCTGGACGACTCGATCAAGTACGCCAAGGAGAGGAGGCAGTTCGGGAAGGCGATAGCGGAGTTCCAGGCGATACAGTGGAAGATCGCGGAGATGGCGGCGAACATCATGGCCGCAAGGATGATGACCTTCAGGGT
>DYTM01000247.1 GCA_020725985.1 Methanomassiliicoccus sp. | reverse complement strand
GGGATCATGGTGGGGGAGAAGGAGTACTGGGATCGGGGATACGGCACGGATGCGATTGAGATCCTCGTCCGGTACCTCTTCGAGGAACTCAACATGCATCGCGTCTACCTCCTCGCCGACGAGCGCAACGCGAGGGCGATGAGGTGCTACGAGAAGGTCGGGTTCAAGAAGGAAGGGACATACAGGGAGGATCGGTTCAGAGACGGTTCGTATCGTAGCGACATCCAGATGTCGATGCTTCAGGAGGAGTGGACCGAGAGGGGAAGGGAATGATGATTTCGCCGGGGGAAATGTGCCGGATTGCCTGCAATCAGGCCCCGATCCTCCATTCCCGGAGCAGAGGCGTTCCCGCGGAGCCTCGGAACGCTCGGCGGATGAAAGGTATTTTAACTGGGCCCCGTCATTCTCCACCTCGGTGACCGCTTGAAAGAGGAGATGCTGGCGAAGATAAGGGACATCGTTGGAGAGGACAACTGTTCGACGAGGATAGCCGACCTCTACACCTACGGCTTCGATGCCTCCATTCATCACCGGATGCCTGAGGTCGTCGTTCGACCTAGGACGACCGGCCAGGTCTCCAGCATACTCAAGCTGGCGAACGAGAACGGTGTTCCGGTCCTGGCGAGGGGAGGCGGGACCGGGCTATGCGGGAGCGCGGTTCCTCTGAAGGGCGGCATCGTTCTGGACATGACAAAGATGAACGAGATCAAGGAAATCCGCGTGGATGATCTTTACTGCGTCGTCGGCCCGGGGGTCATCTACGACAAGCTGAACGAAGCCCTCGCCCCGAAGAAGTTCTTCTTCCCACCCACCCCTGGAAGCGGGGAGGCCTGCACGATTGGCGGGATGGTCGCCACGAACGCCTCCGGGATGCGGGCAATCAAGTACGGGGCGACAAGGGACTACGTTCTAGGACTCGAGGTCGTGCTCGCGAGCGGCGAGGTGATACGGACTGGCACCAGGACGATCAAGAACTCGTCGGGCTACCAGCTCGAGAGGCTGTTCGTCGGGAGCGAGGGGACGCTCGGAGTGATCACCGAAGTCACATTGAGAATCGCGCCGAAGCCGAAGAAGGCCGCGATGGCGGTCGCCGCCTTCGACAGCCTGGAGAAGGCCGGCAAGTGCGTCTCCGCGATTATCGCCAAGCCTTTGATCCCGTCGGCGATCGAGCTCATGGACCGCATATGCATCAAGGCGGTGAACAAGACGATGCACGTCGGGTTCCCGGACTGCGAGGCCCTCTGCCTTGTCGAGGTGGACGGCGACCCGAAAGTGGTTGACGACGAGGTCAAGGAGGTCAACCAGATTTGCAACGAGGTGGGAGCGATGAGCGTTGAGTTCTCCACCGACCCTAAGCAGATGGCCAAGTGGACCGCGGGGAGAAAAGCAGTCCTTCCAGCGCTGAGCCGGTACGGGGATGAGTTCGTGTCGGTTTCGCTCGCGGACGACATGTCTGTGCCGATCTCCAGGATTCCTGAAACCGTGGTGTCGTTCCAGAAGATCGCTGAGAGGAATCATGTCATCGTTGGCACCTACGGTCATGCCGCGGACGGCAACCTACACACCAAGATGCTCCTTGATCCCCTCTCGGAGGACTCGTGGAAGAACGGGGAGAAGGCGGTTGCTGAGATATTCGATGCGGTCATCGCCGTCGGGGGGACGGTCACCGGGGAGCACGGCGTCGGGATATCCAAGGCTCCTTTCATGCAGAAGGAGAGGGAGAGCATCCTGAAGACGATGGCGGTC
>DYTM01000246.1 GCA_020725985.1 Methanomassiliicoccus sp. | reverse complement strand
CGCCGCAACCTCCATCTCATCGGGACCGCGCACGGATTCGACGTGGACCTGGCTTGCGGGGGCGATATCGTCGGAGCGGTCGAGGAGACCCACGTGAGCTTCGAGCAGGACTTCGGTCTCGCCCCCAACTATCGTAGGGCGTGCGAGAGCGGAAAGGTGAAGATAAGGGAGAACTGCTGCAACACGATCATCAACCAACTCCGCGCGGCCGAGTTCGGAATGCCGTTCGTACCGATGAGGAGCATCAAGGGAAGCGACGAGATCAAGTTGCATCCCGAGTTCAAGCACTTCGTCGATCCGTTTACAGGGAAGAAGGTCGTGCTCGTTCCCGCCCTCGAGCCGGATGTCGCGCTCATTCATGTTCAGAAGGCTGACAAGCACGGGAATGTGAAGGTCGATCCTCCTTACGTCGCCGACGTTCTTTTCATGAGAGCAGCGAAGAAGGTCATTGTCACCGCCGAGGAGATCGTCTCTGAGGAGGAGATGGTAAGGATCGGCCCCACGATCCCGTACTATGAGATGACCGCTGTCGTTCATGTGCCATACGGCGCTCATCCTACAAGCTGCTACCCATACTACGCCTACGATCGCGAGTACATATCCGAGTACTTCAAGGCCGCTCAGCAGGGACCGGACGCCTTCAGATCGAACTATCTTGACAAGTATGTCTTCGGAATCGCATCCCAGGAGGAGTACCTGGAGAAAGTGGGAGGGAAGGCGAAGAAGGAAAGATTGGCCTCGTGGAAGGAAGGCCGGCAAAGATGGATGGAGTTGTTCACATATGGCTGAGAAGTTCGAGGTCGGCATCGACGAGCTGTTTGTTATCAATGTCGCGAGGACGATAGAGGACCGGACGACCGTCTTCCACGGGGTCTCTTCCCCGATCCCAATGGTCGCGATGTACTTATCCAAGCTCACCCACGCAAAGGACATGGTCTACTTCGGCGGTGTCTCCAGCGCGGTGGATCCGAACCCGCCTTTCCTACCGTACACCACGAACGACTGGGTCATGATACAGGGAAGGACCGCGATGGTGACGGTCGACAAGATATTCGATCTCGCGCAGAAAGGAGAGCTCGATCGATCGTTCTTCAGCGGTGCGCAGATAGACATGTACGGGAATCAGAACGTGAGCATGATCGGCAGCCCCGACAAGTGCAAGATCAAGTTCCCTGGCGGAGCGGGGGGATGCAACCTCTCGGCGGATTGCGTCAACTACACCATATGGACGACGAGGCACAGGGTGCAGAGGAGAGGCGACAAGAAGTTCTATACGTTCGTGAAGAAGTGCGATTTCGTCACGAACATCGGCCACGTGACCCCCTACGGCCCGAGGTCCGAGCTGGACCTGGTGGGGAACGGCCCCGATTGGGTCGTGACCGAGCTAGGAGTGTTCGATTTCGATCCGGAAACGAAGGTCATGCGGCTGAGATACCTGTACCCGGACGCGACGGTCGACGATATCATGGACAGCACGGAGTTCCAGCCTGCGATACATCGGGAAGTGAGGGTCATGGACATGCCGACTCGGGAGCAGGTCGAACTCATAAGGAAGATCGACCCCTTGAAGGTCAGGCAGCTGGAGTATCCGCCGCAGGAGCTGACGAGGAAGTTCGAGATTTGACGATCAAGTGCAGGGAGGGGGTCTGGGGATGAAAGACCCGAGAATAGAAGCCATATTCAATCCGAGATCGGTCGCGCTCATTGGCGGGTCGACCAAGGAAGGCAAAATGGGCTACGTGTTCGCGAAGAAC
>DYTM01000245.1 GCA_020725985.1 Methanomassiliicoccus sp. | reverse complement strand
AAGCACCTTTCGAACGGCCGCATTGCATCGGTCTCGCAGCGGGAGTTCGACCGGATCGTTGTCATCGAGGTGCAGAAGGAGAAGGGTTACCAGATAATCTTCGAGATCTTCGGAGAGGGCAACCTCATCGTCGTTTCGGAGGGAAGAATAGTCAACGCGGCATCGATGAAGCAGTGGAAGCACAGGGAGATCCGCCCTGGGGCGGAGTACAGGTTCCCGCCCCCCCGCTTCAATCCGCTGACCGCGGATTACGAATCGTTCAGAACCGCTCTCCTCGGCTCTGAATCGGACTTGGTCAGAACGCTGGCCACGGCGACCAACCTGGGGGGGCAGTACGCCGAGGAGGTCTGTTTCCGGGCCGGCATCGACAAGAGAAGAATGCCGAAGGAACTCAGCGAGGAAGAGCTTTCAGCGATTCACGATGCCCTCCTGAAGATCATCGACTCCGTGCACAACGCACCGGACCCCATGGCATATTTCGAGGACGGCCTCGCGACTGACGCCGCATCGATCCCCCTGGCATTGTGCAGCGAATCGCGATCGGAATCGTTTCGATCGTTCTCCTTGGCTCTTTCGAATTTCCTTCTGAAGAGACCGGCCGCGGTGGAGAAGACTGCGGACGAGGAGCTGCTCCGCCTCCGAAGGCAGCTTGAACAGCAGAAGGAGACGGTGGCGAATCTAGAGAGGAGATCGGCGGAGTTCGCCAGGAAGGCCGAGTTGCTCTATACGAGGTACATTGACGCAAATGACATGCTTTCGCGCCTGAAATTGGTCTCGGAGACCGGCACCTGGGAGAAGGTGAGAGAAGCTGGGAAAGAGATGGAACTCGTCTCGGAGGTCATCCCCTCGGAGCGGTCGGTCGTGATCAAGCTTGAAGGCACCACCATCCAGCTAGACTATTCCAGGGGCGTCGAGGAGAACGCCGACGCGCTCTATCGCAAATCGAAGGAGCTGAGGGAGAAGCTGGGGGGAGCCCTTGAGGCCCTCAAGGAGACTGAGAAGAAAATCGGGAAGAGGGAGGAGGGGCTGAGGGAGGAGGAGACGAAGGTCAAGGCCAAGAAGACGAAGGAGTTCTGGTTCGAGAGGTACAAGTGGTTCATCACCTCCGGCGGAAGGCTTGTTCTCGCTGGCAGAGACGCCAGAACGAACGACCAGGTGGTCAAGAAGCACCTGACCCTCGGGGACCGGTTCGCCCACGCAGACGTGCACGGGGCTCCGAGCGTCATTGTCAAGGACGGTTCCTCCGCGAGCGAGGAAGAGCTGAGGGAGGCCTGCGTCTTCGCCCTCGCTCACTCCAAAGCCTGGAACTCCGGGGCGAGTGAGGGGAGCGCCTACTGGGTTCTTCCAGATCAAGTGTCGAAGAGCCCCGAGGCGGGGGAGTTCGTTCCGAGAGGGGGGTTCGTTGTCAGGGGGAAGAGGAACTACATGCACCACCTCCCGCTCGAGCTGGCCGTGGGGGAGATCGTGCACGAGGGCGAGAGGAAGATCATGTGTGGGCCGAGGGCGGTCGTGGAGAAGATATCGAGCAAGTTCGTAGTCATCGGACCGGGCGATCTGGACCGGGCGAAGGTCTCTGCCGTCCTATCGGAAGCTTTCGCCGTACCGGAGGAGGAGATATCGAGAGTTCTCCCGCCGGGGGATCTGACGATGAAAGAAAGAAGGGATCTGGAGATAGCGGGATAGGGAAGCGCCCGAGCCGGAATTTGAATCCGGGTCTGGAGGTCCGCAGCCTCCTAGGATATCCAAGCTACCCCAC
>DYTM01000244.1:1349-1770 GCA_020725985.1 Methanomassiliicoccus sp. | reverse complement strand
GCTTCTATATAAGCATTGTTCGAGAAATCCTTGTAGCTCAGGCCCGGCCAGTCTCGCCGTCCGAGGGCGCCCTCACTCCTCGTTCCCTGCACCGAGGCGGCTGCATCAGGAGGCGATGTACACGACCCTGCGGCCCCTCTGCTCGGCCTTGATCCTGCCCTTCTCCACCAGCTCGTCGATCATCTGGGAGAGGACTTCCTCGTCGATGCCGACGGCCATAAGGAGCTGATGGAAGGTCTGGCCTCCCTCAGTCTTCGCCGTCTCCACGATCCTGTCCCGGGCCTTCTCCAGCTTCTCCCTCGCATCGCTCTCCTTCACCTCCTTCTCCCGCTCTGCTGCGACGCGATCGATCTGGGACTTCATCATCTCAACCGCCCTGGACCTGAACTTCTCCAGATCATACTCCAGAAGGCCGAGGAGC
>DYTM01000244.1:0-1339 GCA_020725985.1 Methanomassiliicoccus sp. | reverse complement strand
AAGCCAATCCCTGTAGCCGCCGGTCGCGGCCTGCACGCCCTCCGGAGGCTTTCCCAGGGAGGGGATGTACATGACGCCGGAGTATTTCAGGGCCTCGTGAAGCTTCTCAAGCTTCGCGCTGAGCTCGTCCTCGTTCGAGACCTCGACCTCGAAGACCGCGGCTCCCTTGATCCTCCGAAATCCCGCCTCGCCGAAGATGCGTTCCACCTCGGCCGGGGATTTCCCCTCGCTGCTGTACTCCACCTTCACAAAGGCCCTCATCTCAAGCCTCCTGGGGGCATATCTTGTTCGCAATATTAAATACTAGCCTCACGGCTCCATTCCAGATGCTTCTCCCGTTGCCTCCTATCCCCCATGCCGGGCCTGCTGGAGAAGGCAAAGGTAAAGAGCGAAAACCGTGTTCAGATATCGATGAGCGGCGAGCTGGAGTTCGTGATGGCTGGTTTCAGGAAGCACTACACGGACGCTCCTCCCCCTCCTCCGGACCGATTCGGCAGGAGGGAGTTCGGGTTCATGTTCTTCGACAAGGGCTTCGTCCAGCGTCACATCGCATTCTCAAAGATGACCGACCTGCACTCGTTTCTTGTCGGTCAGGTTCCGGCACACGTCTACTACTCCTCAGCCTACTACGAGTCGCCTGGAGCCTCGACGATGGAGGAGAAGAAGTGGCTCGGCGCGGACCTCATCTTCGACCTGGACGCGGACCACATCAAGGGAGCGGAGGGGCTCTCCTATCCGGAGATGCTTGACGCGGTCAAGAGGGAAATGATCCGGCTGCTGGACGACTTCCTGCTCGGGGACCTGGGGTTTGGGGCCTCGGACCTGAAGGTCGTGTTCTCGGGGGGAAGGGGATACCACGTGCACGTGACTGATCCCAGGGTGGTCCGCCTCAAGAGCCACGAGCGCAGGGAGATCGTCGACTACATACTCGGGACGGACATCAGCTTCGACTGGATCTTCCCGGAGGAGCCCTTCGATCGGCGGCAGTTCAAGCAGATGACGAGGGTGGACCGGTCTCGGCACTTCCCGCCTCCGACCTCGGCGGGATGGCGGAGGAGGATGAGGGCCGGGACGGAGCGGCTGGTCCAGGAAATGGAGGGGCTGTCGATCGGGGAGGTCAGGCAGAGATATCCCTCCGCGGCGGAGGCGACCGACAAGCTCATCGAAGGGATGCTCCGGGACCTGTACGCCCCCAGGGGAGGCATGACCGGAGCGGAGATCATGAGGGAGAACGACACAATGGAGGTGTTCAGCTTCAACCGGCATCAGGCCCTCTTCCTGAAGATGCTCGAATCGGAGGTGAAGCCCCGAGTGGCGGGGGAGGTGGCGCGCCGGCGGC
>DYTM01000243.1 GCA_020725985.1 Methanomassiliicoccus sp. | reverse complement strand
CCGGACAACGAGCACATCGCCAAGATGCTCAAGGTCCCGCTGAGCAAGGACGGCTTCTTCCTCGAGGCGCACATGAAGCTGAGACCGGTCGACTTCGCCACCGAAGGGATTTTCCTGGCGGGATTGGCTCACTGGCCAAAGTTCATCGACGAAGTCATAGCTCAAGCGGCGGGGGCTGCGGCGAGGGCGATGACTATCATCTCGAAGGACAAGCTCGAGACGGAGGGGATCATCGCCGCCGTCAACGACATGATCTGCGATGGTTGCGGCATCTGCGAGCCGGTCTGCGAGTACAAGGCTATCCAGATAGTCAAGGATCCGTCGAATCCGGAGAAACTGAAGGCGATCGTCAACGAGGGTCTGTGTAAGGGCTGCGGGGCGTGCGTCGCCGCCTGTCCGTCCGGGGCGATGGAGCAGAAGGGCTTCAAGACATCGCAGATGATCGCGATGATCGACACCGCGCTGATCGGAGGTGAGTAGAATGGAATCGAGCGATGTGAGGGCTGTAGAGGCAGAACAGGGGGAGTGGGAGCCCAAGATCCTGGTCTTCTGCTGCAACTGGTGCTCCTACGCTGGAGCGGATCTGGCAGGGGTGAGCAGGCTCCAGATGCCGTCGAACTTCCTCGTCATCAGGACGATGTGCTCCGCGAGGGTCGATCCCGAATTTGTCCTCAGAGCGTTCGCGAAGGGCGCGGACGGGGTCCTGGTGGCGGGCTGCCATCCGGCCGACTGCCACTACATCGGCGGGAACTACCGCACGAGAAGGAGGATAGCGATGCTGAGGATGCTCCTCGAGCAGTACGGCTTCGATCCCGACCGGCTGAGGCTCGAGTGGATCTCGGCCTCGGAGGGGGAGAGGTTCCAGAGAACCATCCAGGAGTTCACCGAAACGATCAGGGAGCTCGGCCCCAACCCATTGACTGAGGAGGAGTGATAGCATCAGAGTCGAAAGGAAGCTCGATGCCGCGATGAGGATGATGGAGAGCGAGCGGATCAGGTGGCTCCTCGGGAAGAGGCCGACCCTGACGACGAAGGGAAACGTGTTCGGGGAGATGGTGACGGAGACGAGGTTCGACATCGTGCTGCACAATGCTGCGACCGTTGAGATCGAGAGGCACATGATCCTTCAGGAGCTGGAAAAGAGCCCCAAGAGCGTTCACCAGCTCCACGAGATCACCGGGATTCCGAAGGCGGATATCGTGAGGCAGATCATCGCGCTGATGAAGTGGAGGAAGGTCGACTACGCAGGCAGGGAGGGGCGATCCCCCCTGTACTGCGCTCTTAGCGAGCAAGGGGAGGAGGCGGAGTGATGGAAAAGGTGAAGATTGCCCAGTACTGGGGCGCGGGATGCGGCGGGTGCGACGTCGCGCTCCTGGACATAGACGAGAAGATCTTGGGGGTGGCGAGCATCGCCGACATCGCATTCTGGCCCATCGCGGTCGATACCAAGCTGAAGGACGTCGAGGCTATGCCGGACGGCGCGATCACGGTCACGCTGTACAACGGCGCGATCCGGAACAGCGAGAACGAGCATGTCGCGAAGCTGCTGAGGCAGAAGTCGAAGCTCCTCGTCTCGTTCGGCTCCTGCGCCTGCTACGGCGGCATACCAGGGCTCGCCAACCTGTGGAGCACGAAGGAGATACTCGATCACGTTTACGGACACACCTTCTCGACCGACAACAAGGAGGGAGTGGTCCCCCTCACCGAGATCCATGTACCGGAGGGGGAGCTTGAGCTGCCGGCTCTCTACGATCAGGTCCTCATGCTCGAGGAC
>DYTM01000242.1 GCA_020725985.1 Methanomassiliicoccus sp. | reverse complement strand
GACGTTCTTGTTGCTCGTCTTGATGGTGAAACTCTGGATGATCCCCTCGTCCACCAGTCTTCTGACTCTGCTCCTGATCGTTCCTTCCGACACCTTCAGCTGGTTGGCTATGTCGACGAACGGTCTTCTCGAGTCCTTCTTCAGAATCTCGATGATCTTCTCATCCAAGTGATCCAACATGTCAGCCCTCCCAACGGCGAAGCTCGCGTTTTTCGTAAATTCGCCAATCCTAAACGGAAGGAAGTTATTTAATTCTTCCGAAAAATGACGGAGCAATCTGAGAAACTATAGTTGTCGGGGACGGGTCACTGTGTCTTCTTGACGAATTCCAGCCATCTCTTCTCGTCATCGATCTTAGCCATCAGTGCTTTCGTCCTTACCTCGAGAACATCCCCTTTCGCGTGGCGGAGGTCGTCCACCGCCCTGAGCAGTCCCGCCGTCTCCTCGAAGAGCTTGCGGGCTTCGGCCTTTGTGATATCGCCCTCCTTTATCTTCTCCTCGAGCTCGTGTGCCTTCTTCTCGAGAACCTTTGCCAGCGCTAGCGCTCCCTGGATCTCCTCCTCGGTCGGATTCTCCTTCGAGATGAAGTTGTACACGATGTCTCTGAGCGGTATCCTCGTGTCTTCGATGAGCTCCTCCTCGGGCACGAGCACGCCAACCCAGTAAAACAGGCTGTGGATTCTGGCGAGAATCCGCCTCCTTTCCTCGGGCGTTGGCTTACTCGTCTCCGGACCCGTGCCCACCCCGGTCTCACTATGATCTGTCATCATCCGTACGGGAATGAGCGCAGAGGCCCCCCGCCGAGAATCGTCCCACCCATCGACCGCGCCCTGATGACCCCCCTCAGCGGAACGCCGCCTATCTCATTGAGGCTGCTCTTGTTCACGATCACGACCGTAAGGACCGGATCCCCTCCGGCATCCCTCGTGTCCTTAATGGCCTCTTCGGCCGTAGCGCCTGTGGAGACGACGTCGTCGACGATGACGACCTTCTTCCCCTCGACCGAGGCGTAGTTCGAGCTGAACGCCCCGCCCCTCTTTCCCCTCTCGACGGGCGGCCGGTAGACTGCGAGCTCGGCGTCGAGTATCTCGGAGATTACCGTTGCAAACGAGACGCCATTCAGGGCAATCCCCAGAACGACGTCCACGTCCTGATTTCTCTTGTCCAGTTCCTCGATAATGATGTCTGCGAGTATCTCACTCATGAGGCCGATGCGACTTCCGAAGACGCCCAGGCTCCTCCACCCGATCTTCACGTCCGTAGGGGGAAGAGTGCCCGCCCCGCCCTCCTCGACCAGGTACCTCACCGTATCGATCGAGAGGTGAAGCTCGTCGGCGATCTCCCTCTCACTCAACCCCTTGTCCTTGTACGCAAGGGCCTTCTCAGCAAGCTCCCTGACGTCCACCATCATACCACGACTCAAAATCAGGGTGTCAACATATTAACCTTTTGCCTATGATGCTACCTGGACGCACTCGATAGGCACGCTTCTCACCCCGATTCGCTCTCTCGAGCTGTTGGAATCAGTGAAGCGTCCCAGGTCAAGGAAGGCGGCCGAACGTGAAGCCTCGCCACCTGCCGCTGGGCTACCGCGAGAAAGTCGAGGGCGTCCGTCTCGGCACGATAGGGGCGACCATCTGGAAGCTCAACGAGCACGAGAGAACAGAGGTCAGGAAGTCATCGAAAAGGCTAAGGAGGACAGGCGCGGGAGATCTCCGTCACGACGGAGCGGTGGGACTCACTGAGAATGTTTCGAGCGATGTACGTGTCGGGAGTGGTGG
>DYTM01000026.1 GCA_020725985.1 Methanomassiliicoccus sp. | reverse complement strand
CTTGAAGAATATGAGCGTGGCAACGATGGCTCTCGTCATCGCCGTGAGGAGGAAGAGGGAGGAGTAGGAAAGTGCGGCGAGGAATCCGCCGATGAGGGGGCCGAGCGCCCAGCCGAGGTTGACCCCGATCCTCAGGAGGCCGTAGGCCTCGAGCCTCCGCCCCGGCGGGACCACATCGGCTATCATTGCGTTCGACGCGGGCTCGAACAGCGATCCCAGCAGGTTGCTCGCGACGACGAGCACCCCAATGAGAAGGAAATCGAGATTGGTTGCGATCGCAAGACTTATCAGGACGAATATCCCGGACCTCGCGCCGATCGAAATCCCCATGATGCTCTTCCGTCCGAAACGGTCCGCGATCTCCCCTCCGATCAACTGGCCCATCGCTCCGGTGGCGGAGGAGACGAGGAATATGAGGCCGACGACCGACATCGGCACGCCGATCTTGTTGTGGAGGTAAATGGCAAGGAAGGGCATCACGACGGAGAATCCAGCTGCCGCTATCATTCTCCCGACGAACAGAATCCAGACTCTCCGGTCATAGCCCTTGAAGGACTCGGTCCGAATCCGCATCTCCCGCTCTCCTTGCGCTCAAGCTGCCGGAGGCGAGATACGTGGCTCTAGTTAAGGATTTTTCAGAATGAGGCTCGAGGGTTCAGCGGGCCTTCTTGAACTTGGAGAACCGGCCTTTTGGCTCGCCCTCGAGCTCCGCGAACCTCTTAAGCAGGTGCGTCAGCTTCTGCGGGACCTCGATCCTCACCCGGACGTACTGGTCCCCCTTCCCCTCGCCGTCCATCCTCTCGAGTCCGGTACCCTTAAGCCTGAAGACCGAAGCCCCTTTTGTCCCAGCGGGGATCTTCAGCCGCGCCTTCCCACCTATGGTCGGCACCTCGATCTCGGTGCCGAGCGCGGCCTGAGGGAAGGTAATAGGCCACTCTATCCAGATGTCGGGGCCGTCCCGCTTGAAGAGCTCATGCTCCTTCACATGCACAACGACGAATAGATCTCCCGGAGGGCCCCCGCCCGCGTCCGCCTCCCCCGCTCCGGGGATTCGAAGCCTCGTCCCGTCCTCAATCCCCTTCGGGATCGTGACGTTGATCCTGGAGGTGGTGAAAGTCACACCCTCTCCCCCACATTTGGGGCAGGCCTCGGTGGCGATCCTGCCGGTCCCGCGACACTTGGGGCAAGTGGTAATCGAAACGAACTGGCTATACCCCTTCCGTTCGACGGTGCTCTTCTGCCCTCTTCCCCCGCAGGCAGTGCAGGTCGTCACCTTCCCGTCCTTCGCTCCGGTCCCCCCGCAGGCTTCGCACTTGACCGAGCGCGGGATGGCGATCTCCTTGGCGAAGCCGGAGGCGGCCTCCTCGAGGCCGATCTCGATGTCATAGCGAAGCGACTGCCCTCTCCTCGGCCCCTGCCTCGCCCTCTGGTACATGCCGTTCCCCCGGCCGAAGATCATGTCGAAGATGCTGTCTCCGCCCCCCATTCCCCCGAATCCTATCCCGAAATCGGAGAAGATGTCCCGGAGGTCGGACATGTGCGAAAAGTCGCTCCAGGTGAACTGTCCCTCCCTGAATTGGCCGCTGACGCCGGCGTGGCCGTAGGAGTCGTAGAGCTTCCGCTTGTCGCCATCCGCGAGGACCTCGTACGCCTCGGAGATCTCCTTGAACTTCTCCTCGGCCTTCTTCCGGTCCTCCTTCGTCACGTCCGGATGATACTGTCTGGCGAGGTTGCGGTACGCTTTCTTTATGTCGTCGACTGTGGCGTTCCTGCCGACGCCCAGCACATCGTAGTAATCCCTTTTCGCCATCTCAGCTCATCCGAATTCATGCTCACTTGTCGTCGACAATGTGGTAGTCGGCGTCGACGAAGCCCTCTCCGTCCCCCTTGCCTCCTCCCTCCCCGCCCGGCGGCTGCCCCTGCTGCCCCTCGCCCTTCTGCTGGGAGGCGGCCTGGTAGATCCGGGAGGAGAGCTGGTACAGCTCCTTGGTGAGGGCGTCCATCTTCGCCTTGATCGCGGAGAACTCTCCGCCGGACATGGCGGTGCGAAGCTCCTCGATACCTTTCTCGATCCTCTCCTTCTCCTCCTTCGTCACCCTGTCCCCGAGCTCCTCGACGGTCTTGTTCGCGTTGTAGATCATCGCGTCGGCCTGGTTGATCATCTCGACCTTCTCTTTCTGCTTCTTGTCCTGCTCCGCGAACTGCTGCGCCTCGGAGACCATCTTCTCGATCTCCTCCTTCGAGAGCTTGGTGCTCGCTGTGATGGTGATCCCCTGCTGCTTCCCGGTGCCTAGATCCTTCGCAGAGACGTTCATGATGCCGTTGGCATCGATGTCGAAGGTCACCTCGATCTGGGGCACGCCCCTCGGAGCGGGCGGAATGCCCATGAGATGGAAGCGCCCGAGGGAGGTGTTCGCCGAGGCCATCTCCCTTTCGCCTTGAATGATATGGATCTCGACGCTCGTCTGGTTGTCCGCTGCGGTGGTAAAAATCTGGCTCTTCCGCGTCGGAATCGTCGTGTTCTTTTCAATGAGCCTCGTCGCGATGCCCCCGAGCGTCTCGATCCCGAGCGAGAGGGGGGTGACGTCGAGAAGGAGGACATCCTTGACCTCTCCAGCCAGAACTGCTCCCTGAATCGCCGCCCCCATGGCGACGCACTCCATCGGGTCGATGCCTCTCTGTATCTTCTTTCCGACGATCCTCTCCACCAGCCTCTGCACGATCGGCATCCTCGTCGGCCCGCCGACGAGAATGACCGTATCGATGTTGTCGGGGCTCAAGTGGGCGTCGTCCATCGCGGTGATCATCGGCCCCTTGCACTTCTCGATGATCGGATTGACGAGCTCCTCCAGCTTCGCCCTCGTCAGGGTCATGGCAAGGTGCCTTGGTCCTGTGGCATCTGCGGTGATGAATGGGAGGTTGATGTCGGTCGACATCGTCGTCGAGAGCTCGATCTTCGCCTTCTCGCAGGCCTCCCTCACCCTCCACAGGGCCATTTTATCCTTCGTTAGGTCGATGCCCGTGTCTCTCTTGAAATTGTCAGCGACGTACTTGACCATCACCTCGTCCATGTCCGTCCCGCCGAGCTGGGTGTCCCCGTTGGTCGAGATCACCTCGAAAACGCCCTCGCTGAACTCCATGATCGTGACGTCGAGCGTTCCGCCGCCGAGGTCGAAGACCATGATCTTCTGCTCTTTTCCGGACTTGTCGAGGCCGTAGGCGAGGGCCGCCGCCGTGGGCTCGTTGATTATCCTCACGACCTCCAGCCCCGCAATCGCCCCGGCATCCTTCGTCGCCTGCCTCTGGTTATCGTTGAAGTACGCAGGCACCGTTATGACCGCCTTGGTCACCTCGCTTCCGATGTAGGCCTCCGCGTCCCTCTTGATCTTCTGAAGGATGAAAGCGGAGATCTGCTGCGGGGTGTACTCCTTACCCTGGACCTTCACCTTGTAGTCAGTTCCCATCTTCCTCTTGATCGCAGTAATCGTCGCCTCGGGGTTCGAGACCGCCTGCCTCTTCGCCGGCTCACCGACCAGCAGCTGCCCGTCCTTCGCGAATGCGACGTAGGAGGGGAACGCCTTGCCCCCGAGACTCGTTCCCTCGGCGCTCGGAATGATGGCCGGTCTCCCCGCCTCCATCACCGCGGCCGCCGAGTTGCTCGTTCCCAGATCAATCCCGACTATTCTAAACATCGTCATCACCTCTCTTCTTCGCTACCTTGACTTTCGAATGCCTCAGCACCTTCGGCCCGAGGAAGTAGCCCTTCTGGTAGACCTCGAGTATCTCGCCGTCCTCCCCCTCGCCCGTGGAGAGGACCTCGTGGTACTCCGGGTCAAACATGCCGTTCGAGGGTATCTCCCTCAGTCCGTAGGATTTGAGCAATGATAATAGGTTATCGTGAATGCTCCTCAGCCCCGTCCGAAGTTCCTCCGGGCTGCAATCCGCCTCCAGAGCCCGCTCGAAATCATCGATTGTCGGGAGGAGATCGAGCACAAGCTTCTCGTTCGCCAGCTTGACGTACTCCTCCCACTCCCTCTGGATGCGCTTCTTGTGATTGTCAAAATCGGCCTGGATGCGCTTCGCGGCCTCGAGGTACTCCTTTGCCATCAGGGTCTGCCTGTCGAGCTCCTTCCTCGCCTCCTCGACCGCCTTCTCAAGCCTGTCCATCTCTTCCTGGCACTCCGCGCGCCCCGGCGTCGCCTCGGGCGGGACCGTTGCACCCCCTTCGTCGTTCATGGCATCATCCACCTCGATTCCGGGACATCGGCTCGAACTATTGTTCAAAAGGACAATAAGAGGTTTGCAGGGAGGGCGCTTGCCCCTCCCGCCTTTCTTTCTCAGTCCTCATCCGGTCTCAGGCTAGCTTCGGACGGCCCCCCGGGCATTCCTGGTCCTCCTCTGGCTCCGCCCTTCGACGCTATGACGTCGTCGATTCTGAGAATCATTACGGCGGCGTCGGTCGCGGAGCTGATAGCCTGCTTCCCCACGCGGAAGGGCTCGAGGACGTCCTGCTTCACCATGTCCACCACCTTCCCGGTGTAGACGTTGACGCCCGCGGTCTTCTGGCCGGACTTGTGGGCCTTCCTGAGCTCGATGAGCACGTCAATCGGGTCGAGGCCCGCGTTCTCAGAGAGGGCCGTCGGAACGACCTCGAGGGCGCTAGCGAACGCGTCGATGGCGATCTGCTCCCTACCGCCGACCGAGGCGGAATACTCCCTGAGCTTCATCGCCAGCTCGACAGCTGTCGAGCCTCCGCCGGTAATCATCTTGCCGTCCTCGATCGAGACCGCCACCACGCTCATGGCGTCATCGAGAGACCTCTCGATCTCGTCCACGACATGCTCGGTGCCGCCGCGGATGAGTATCGAAACTGCCTTGGGGTTCTTGCACCCGGTGACGAAGGTCATCTCGTCGTCCTGGTACTTCCTCATCTCGACGAGATCCGCCTTGCCAAGGTCGGCCTTGCTGAGCTCGCTGAGCTTGCTGACGATAGCCGCACCAGTCGCCTTGGCGAGCTTCTCCATGTCGGACTTCTTGACCCTTCTCACAGCGAAAATCTTCTCCTTCGAGAGGAAGTGCTGAGCCAGGTCGTCGATTCCCTTCTGACACATGAGTACGTTCGCGCCAGAGCTCTTCACCTGATCCACCATCTTCCTCAGCATGTTCTCCTCTTCGTTGAGGAAGGCCTGAAGCTGGGACGGGTCCCGAATCTCGATCTTGGCGTCAATCTCCGTCTTCTTGATCTCGAGCGCCGCGTCTACCAAGGCGATCTTGGCGTTCTCGATCTTCTTCGGCATGGCGGGGTGAACTGGCTCCTTGTCAAGGATCACTCCTTTCACGATCTCCGTGTCCTCCATCGAGCCCCCATGCTTCTTGACGATCTGGATATTGTCCAGGTCGACGGTCCACTTCCCGTCGGCCTTCTCGGCCACCGCCGTGACGGCGCCGACAGCGAGGTCGGCCATGTGGGCGCGAACTCCGCTGACCGCCTTGCTCATCATGGCGGTCATGGCAATCTTCTTCAAGGTTCCCTTGTCGTCGACCGAAATAGGCATCGATATCGATTCTAGTATCTCCAAAGACTTCTGCGCCGCGAGCCGGTAACCTCCACTGATGATCGTGGGGTGAACGTTCGCGTCGATGAGGTCGATGGCCTTCTTCAGCAGCTCCCCAGCGAGAATGACCGCGGTGGTGGTGCCGTCCCCGCACTCTTCATCCTGCGTCTTGGCGACCTCCACCAGCATCTTGGCTGCCGGATGCTCAACGTCGATTTCCTTCAGGATGGTGACGCCGTCGTTCGTGATGACGACGTCGCCCATGCTGTCGACCAACATCTTATCCATACCACGGGGGCCGAGGGTGCTTCGGACCGAGTCTGCGATGGCCCTTGCGGCCATTATGTTGTTGTACTGCGCGTCCTTTCCCTTGTCCCTCTTCGTCCCCTCTTTGAGGATAAAGATAGGTGTAGTTCCCATTCCCATTTTTCATACCTCCTCAATACTCACTAAACAACCACTTCTTCCGTCGAAGTCTGTGGGATTTGAGATGTTTGTTCTTCTATATAAGTATAACGAAAAATCGACCCTCACTGCGTGGGAGCCGAGGAGATATGGACAAGGTACAGGGGGGTTCCCCTCCCCCGTGAACCGAGGATCCCTGAGACGGCGGCTTGGGGGGGGGACGCCTTCATTGAAATCATGGTAGAAATCTTAAATGGGACGGCGGAGATTCAGGGGGTGAAGGGACGCACCGTCAAGACAATTGAGGGAGGAAAGGCACGATGGGAGAGCTGGAGACCTGTCTGGCACTATTGTTCAAGAGGAAGGGGAAGAACGTGCTTTCGGAGAAGGAACTCGTCTTCTCTGCCTCGATGGATTTCCGATGGTTCACCCCGAAGGAGGCCCAAAGCCTCCTAGACCTGGGCATCAGGAAGGGTCTTCTCGAGAGGACGGACGGGCTCGTCAAGCCAACCTTCGACTACAAGAAGGTCGAGATCCCGATGAACTACAAGCCTACGAAAAGAGTTCTGACGGAAGACCGGGATGATGTCTCCCTTTTCGCAAGATTGCTCGAAGCGATCTCCGCCACCTCGGGACTGACCAAGAGGGACGCGGTCGCGAGAATCAACAAGATCCAGGAGAGGCTGGGGGTGGACGTTGAGGTGGCGGCCCTCGCGCTCGCGAAGGAGGTCGGGGCTGACACGTCGAAGCTCGAGGACCTCGTCAGGAAAGAGGTGCTCGAAAGGTGATCGTCATTCCTTCTCAAGCTTGATCAGGTCCCCGAGGGTGAGGCCTTTCGAACCTGACGTCTTCGCCTCCGGCTTGATGAGGGGAACTCTCTCCATAAGCTTGATCCCGAGCTCTTTTTCGACCTTCTTGACAAGGCTGTCCACCGGACGGATGTCCCCGCGCTCGAGCTTGTTGATGACGCTCGTCTTCTCGTTGATCTTCGCCGCGAGAGTCTCCTGCTTCCACTCCCGCGCCATCCTCGCCTCCCGGATGAGCTTCGGGAAGTCCGGGACGAGCTCGAGGGTGGTTTCCTCCCCTTCGTACACGTCCCTTGACTTCATGCGCCGCTCCCTGACCTCAAGGCGCTGAGCGATAGTCGACTTGGCGGCCTCCTCCTTCTTCGCGGGTTTGCGGACCTCCCCGAATTTCTCGCAGTCGCTGCAGACCCGGAGGGAGGACCCCTCGATGAAAACCAGTGTGGTGCGGTTGGTCTCCTTCCCGCAGAGCTCGCAGATCATACAGATCGTTCCTCATTATGCGGGAGGGGTCATTTATATCTCACTCCGGACCAGCCGCCACTCCCCGGCGGCGGTAGCCTCGGGCAAGAACTGGCGACGGACCAGCGTCATGATGGTCATTGTTCCAGAACTCGATTCACTGCGAAAGAGTCAAATATCACCCGCCTTCATATAGCGGCAAGGATAAGGTGGCCCTGTTGAAAGACCAGCAACTGGACGTTCTCATAATTGATATGAAGGAGAAGATTGAGTTGCTAGAGCGGCGTAACAGCGAGCTGCTTGAGGAATCCCGTCGGGTCGAGGGCGAGAAGAGGTACGTGGAGAGCGAACTCTTCAGGCTTCAAAAGGAGATCAAAAGGATGAGGACGGAGATGGAGAGGCTGAAGTCTCCGCCGCTCATCATCGGCGTCATGAAGGACATCCTCTCTGACGGAAGGGTGGTGGTCAAGAGCTCGACCGGGCCGGACTTCATAGTAGGCACTTCTGAGTACGTCCCTGCAGAGGACCTCGTGGTCGGGGCAAGGGTCGCCTTGAACAAGCAGACATTGGCGGTCATGGGAGTCCTCCCGCCGTCGCTCGACCCGATAGTGATCGGGGCCGAGATCATTGACAAGCCGAGCCTGACCTACTCGGAGATAGGGGGCCTGGACGATCAGATCAGGGAGGTCAGGGAGGCGGTCGAGGATCCACTTCTCAGGCCGGAGCTGTACAAGAAGGTGGGGATCGAGCCTCCGAAGGGAGTGCTCCTCGTGGGCCCGCCAGGCACCGGGAAGACCCTGTTGGCCAAGGCCGTCGCCCATCAGACCAGCGCCACCTTCATCAGGTTCGTCGGCTCGGAGCTGGTCCAGAAATACATAGGGGAAGGGGCGAGGCTGGTTCGGGAATTGTTCGAGCTGGCGAGGGAAAAGGCCCCGAGCATCGTCTTCATAGATGAGCTGGACTCGATCGGCGCCAAGCGCCTCGAGGTCGCAACCTCCGGGGATAGGGAGGTCCAGAGAACGCTCATGCAGCTCCTGTCGGAGCTGGACGGATTCAATCCGATAGGGGACGTGAAGATCATCGGGGCAACAAACAGGCCGGACATTCTTGACGAGGCACTGCTCCGCCCGGGAAGATTCGACAGGATCATCACCATCCCGATGCCGACCTTCGAGGCGAGGCACGAGATTTTCAAGATCCACACGAGCAGGATGAACGCCGACCGGACGGTCAATCTTGCTGAGCTTGCGGCGAAGTGCGAGGAGGCCACCGGCGCGGACATAAAGGCGATCTGCACCGAGGCCGGGATGTTCGCGATCAGGGATAACCGAGACACCGTTTCGATGCTCGACTTCGAGAGAGCCGTGGCGAAGGTCCTTGAGACCGAGGAGACGAAGTGCGTCGAGTCAGGCGTCATGTTCGCCTGATTCTTCCGTTTCGAGATCCTCCACTTCCTTTTCGACGACGAATGCACCGATGTAGTTGCAGCGCTTGCAGTGGTACTTGTAACCCGTCGTCAGCCCAGCCTCGTAGTAGAGGTCGGCCGACCCGCATTCGGGGCAGAGTAGCACCCGCCCCCGACTCCTCAGCCGCTTCATTCCTCCTCCCTTCGTGTATTATCTCGGGAAATAATCAGTTATTGGATTGACATGATGAGGGTTAAATACCCCCGGTCCGAATCCATCGAGGTAAATGCACGCGCTTGAAGCTTCCAGGATCATCACCGACGAGTACTCGGTCAGAATACTCACGGCCACGCTCGACGACGCAAAGACCGCGATCGACCTGAGCAGGCAGATGAACATCCCGATAGCGGCTTGCTACCGGAGAATCAGAATGCTTGAGAAGAACGGCCTCCTGAGGTGCAAGGAGAGGCGCCTCACATTCGAGGGCAAGCACATCTCCGCCTACGAATCCCTTCTGAGAAGCGCCATGGTGACCTTCGGCAACGGAACCCTGACGGCGCACTTCGAGATGGTGACGGGGGAGCGCGAGGACTTCCTCATGGAATGCGAGTGGAAGTCCGGCGGCTGATCAGTCCGGCCTGAGATCTTCCCCGCCCTCGAAAGACTGCTGGATCGCGTTGTAGATGTCCTCCATGCCGTAGGGCATCTCGGCCGAGACGGGGGTGAGCTCCCGATACATGCCGATGTTCTCCAGAGCCTTGAGAATCTCGATGCTCAGCACGCTCTGGGAGGTTCCCTGTCTCTCCCCTATCGCACTGTACAGCTCGTACGGGTCCCGGGACCATGCCAGGACCGCCTCGACCTCCTGGTCGGTGAGGAGGTCCATCTTGGAGAGGACGTTGAGGATCGGGATCGAGAAGCGGAAGTGCGTTATGGCGCAGAGCATCAGGTCCGACACGAAGCCCTCCGGGGTCTTGGAGAGCTGAGGATCGGAAAGGAAGACGAGGAAAGAATCGTCCTTGCCGAGGCTCTCGATGACGACCGAGCTCGACTGCCGGAACGCGAACAGCTCCATCTGGCCAGGGGTGTCGATGAGAACGAAGTTCGTCTTGAACCCCTCGACGACCGAAACAACCTCCTTCATGTTGAGGGCGATGAGGTCTGCGCACACGATCTGCGCGCCGTTCGGGCCCAGCGCGTACTCGCGCATGATCTCGCTGAGCCTGATCCAGTCCCGGATGTCCACGTCCGGGACATAGGGAATAGCCTCAGCCCCCGGATCGAGGTTCACCAGAATCGAGTCGAGCCCCTGTAGCTCCATCCATTCGTGGAACGCGAGCGCGAGCGAGCTCTTCCCGCTTCCCGCAGTCCCGATGAAATAGATATTCTTCATGAGCGGCCCCGAGGAGAGCGGGCCCGGAGGGATGCTCGGATTCTGTGAAGAATCTTTCGAACCCTCGACCCATCGGTTAAGAGCCGATTGCTCTACCTAGCTGAGCTACGGGCCCTGAGCGGGGCATATATGGTCAATGTAAATAAACATATCGAATTGATTGGCGCGTCAGATTCGAAGCATCTGGAATCCGACCCCACCCTGACCTTTTGCGAACTTATTCGATCCCGAGCCGGCCATCCGGATTTGCTCGAAGCCGGGGAGAAGCACCGAGGCCAGAAACTCTTCCTGGGGTAGGAGGCTGCAAAAACCTTAAGACGCCTCCGCTCAATTGGAGCCACATGGCCGATCTGCAGGTCCGAGATGTGATGACCTCAACGGTGGTTACGATCAAGGGCATTGCGACCCTTCATGACGCGACCGTTACCTTCGCAGTCAACGGCATCTCGGGGGCGCCGGTGGTGGACGACGAGGGAAGGCTGATCGGGGTCCTCAGCGAGACGGACATCCTCGCCTTCGTGAAGAGGCTCCAGGACGAGGTCCGCAACGAGTTCCCGTCGACTTCGTTCCTTGCGCTTCCGTTCGAGGAGATACTCAAGGACGAGAAACTCGCCAGCATCTACAAGGAGGTCTCAGCGAAGCAGGTGAGGGAGATCATGACCACCGAGGCCCTCACCGTGACCCCGGAGATGAACATCATGGAGGCGATCGACAGCATGATGAAGAAGGACGTCAACCGGGTGCCTGTCCTGGAACACGGCAAGATCGTCGGTATCGTCACGAAGGGGGATATCATCTGGGCCCTCTACCGTGACAAGTTCTCCAAGGTCTAGTCTCTGAGTTACGTTTGAACGGGGGCTCTTCCGGAAAGGCGGTCGTCACTTTTTTCTACCTCCAGAGCCTTCCAGTCATGGGATGCGCTCGTGGGAACTGCCCGCATAGAGATCCACGTCCTCGCTAGCGGAAGCGACGGGAACTGCT
>DYTM01000241.1 GCA_020725985.1 Methanomassiliicoccus sp. | reverse complement strand
ACCGTAGGTGGTTGCCAGAACATACGTCTGACGAACGGGTTCAAGCTCACCCGGGTCGGTGTCACCGGGGTGAAGAAACCGGTGACCGTGAAGAGAGGAGACCGAACCGTCACGCTCACTTGCACCATCGATGTCTACGTCGACCTGCCGTCCAATCAGAAAGGATCCCATCTGTCGAGGAATCTCGAGGTCGTATCGGAGATAGTCGATCAGACCGTACGTGAACCGGTCTCAGGATTGGAGGTACTGAGCGCGAACATATGCCGATCGCTTCTGGAAAGACACGAGTACGCCTCATACTCCGAGGTGAATATCGCAGCAGACTACTTCCTTGGTAGGCTGGGGCCGAGCAACAGGGAGACCGTGGAATCGTACAGACTCATGGCGAAGGCGGTGAACAGGAAGGGAAACGGGCTGAAGAAGATGATCGGGGTGGAGGCTGTTGGGATGACAGCCTGCCCTTGCGCGATGGAGACTCTTATGGAGGAGTTTCAATTCAACGTTTCCTTTGGAGAGAAGAGGGTCCCCATGATAACCCACAACCAGAGGAATGTAACCACCCTGATGATTGAGGTCCCGGAGGAGTTCGACGTGGAGGCGAACGACCTCATCGACATAGTCGAGGAGTCGTTCAGCAGTCCGACGTTCGAGATCCTCAAACGCTCGGATGAGGCGAAGGTGGTTTTGAACGCGCACAACAACCCTAAGTTCGTCGAGGACGTCGTCAGGGACATACTGTCGAAGGTCCTGGAAAGGTATGCCAATCTTCCCGATGAGGTCATCGTGACCGTCAGGAGCGAGAGCCAGGAGTCGATCCACAAGCACAACGCCTTCGCCGAGAGGGTGACGAGCCTGGAGGAGCTCCGCGACAGGTCCTCCGGTGAGAACGTCGCCCTCGGCCAGAGAGGCGGGGGTCCCTGATGAGGGCGGTGGTCTGCGACATTGACGGCACCATCACCGACGACCAGAGGCGCATCCAGCTTCAGGCGATTGAGGCACTGAGAAAGGTTCAGGATTCCGGGATCCAGGTGATGTTGGCCTCCGGGAACGTCCTTCCAGTCGCATTCGGTCTTTCGCAGTTCATGGGCACCAAGGGCCCGGTCATCGCCGAGAACGGCGGGATTGTCTCATGGAAGGAAGGTATATACAGACTGCACAGCAACGAGACAGCGCTTCGTGCCTACTCCTTCCTGAGAGAGAACATGCCCGAGGTGGAGAGGCTCTTCACCGACAATTGGAGAGAGACTGAGGTGGCGCTGAAACGCTTCGTCGATCTGGGCAGGGTGAGGGAGATCCTCAAAGACTGGCCGCTGGAGATCGAGGCGACGGGATTCGCAATCCATCTGATGGAGCCGGGACATAGCAAGCTGGACGGAGTCATCAAGGGATGCGAGCTTCTCGGAATCGACGTCGATGACGTGGTCGCATTCGGGGACTCCGACAACGACGCCAAGATGCTTGCGGGGGTCGGGATGGGTGTGGCGGTCGGTAACGCGTCGCCGAAGGCGAAGGCGGCCGCGCGCTTTGTCACCTCGGCCTCGCATGCAGATGGCGTCATCGAGGGACTGAGACACCTGGGGATTCTGTAGACCAGAATTGTTTTGACTGCCATGATGAAGAGGGTGGGAACGCCGTGAAATCCTAAACTGATCCTGAAGCGGGGTCGATCAATCAAACGATTCTTTGGACGGGGGTACTCCTTCTTTCCGTATCGTCGCCACCGGGGCCGAGGTGCGAGAAAGGGCTTCAGGAACGGCAAGGACAAGCTGGACAGACATGGCAGAGGAAGAGAATGCAA
>DYTM01000240.1 GCA_020725985.1 Methanomassiliicoccus sp. | reverse complement strand
AGAGGCTTGCCTCTGACCTCCTAGGAAAGGATCTCCGCCCTGCCGCCATCGCTGGGGACGTTGCGGGACAGGATGACTACGAGAGATTCCACTCCTCCGGCATCCCGGCTGTCAACGTCAACACCGGAAAGGAGTGCCATCTGGACGCCCACCTCATCGACCACGCCCTGGACCGGCTGGATCTGGATTCGATCGATGTTCTGTTCATCGAGAACGTCGGCAACCTCGTCTGCCCTGCGGACTTCCCGCTCGGTGCTGACCGTAGGATCGTCGTCATCTCGGTGACCGAGGGGGACGACATGGTGAGGAAGCATCCGATGATCTTTCTCGAGTCGGACGTGGCCGCGTTGAACAAGATCGACCTCGTTCCCTACCTGGACGTGGACGTCGCGAGGTTGAAGAGCGACTACGAGAGGATAAGGAAAGACTCGCCCCTTCGGCTCATCAGCGTCAAGACAGGGGAGGGTCTTCCGGAGCTGATGGGGGCGCTCGGCCTCGACCTGTAAGGTCGGACTTGAGAAGACGAGACGCATCCCCCGCCATCCCGCAGTCGGCCCGGCATCAGTTTTTATTAACGCCAAATCCCTTTTCTTCAGGGGGGATTGATCTTGAAGATACTGTCCGTCGGGGGCGGAGGAAGGGAGCACGCGATCGTGAAGGCGCTCGCCAGGGACGGGGCCGAGATATGCGCGGCGATGAGCAACCGGAACCCCGGAATAGCGAGGGAGAGCCGTGAGTTCAAGCTCATCAAGGAGACCGACATCGAGGGCGTGACCGAGTTCGCGCTCGACGCTGGGGTGGAGATGGCGGTGATCGGCCCGGAGGCACCCCTCGACGTGGGCCTTGTGGATTCGCTGTCCAGGCAGGGCATCGGATGCGTAGGACCGAACAAGGCCGCGGCGAGGATCGAGACCTCGAAGAGGTTCATGAGGAACCTCCTGAAGAAGTACGAGGTGCCGGGGAATGTGGAGTACGAGGCGTTCGACGACTTCGAGGAGGCGAAGAGGTTCGCCCTCGGGTGCGAGAAGCAACTTGCGGTGAAGCCGGTGGGCCTGACCGGCGGTAAGGGCGTCAAAATGGAGGGCGAGCACCTCAAGGACAAGGGTGAGGTGGTCGACTACCTGAGGGAGATATTCGAGAAGAGGATCGGAGGGTCGGCGGTCGTTCTCGAGGAGAGACTGGAGGGGGAGGAGTTCACCCTCCAGTCGTTCTGCGACGGACGGACCGTTGTCGCGATGCCGATCGTCCAGGACCACAAGAGGGCGTACGAAGGGGACATGGGCCCTAACACGGGGGGAATGGGCTCGTACTCGATGGAGGATCACATCCTCCCCTTCATGACCCGGGACGAGTTCGAGAGTGCCATGGAGATCATGCGGAAGACGGTGGGCGCGATGAGAGAGGAGGGCTGCCCGTACCGCGGATTTCTCTACGGCCAGTTCATGCTGACGAGCGAGGGGCCCAAGGTCATCGAGTTCAACGCCCGGTTCGGGGATCCGGAGGCGATGAACGTCCTTCCGATCCTGAAGTCCGACTTCGTCGAGATCTGCGCGAGCATCGTGGACATGGAGCTCAATCAATCAAAAGTCGCATTCGTGAACAAGGCCACCGTCTGCAAGTACGTCGTCCCCGAGGGCTACGGCACCAAGTCGAAAGCTGGGATGCAGATCACTGTGGATGAGGAAGGGGTGAGGAGGGAGGGCGCCCACCTGTTCTTCGCCTCTGTCAACGAGGAGGGGGGAAGGATATTCACCACCTCATCCAGGTCGATCGGCGTCGTGGGAATCGAGGACACGCTCGAGCGCGCGGAGGCGGTATGCGAGAAGGGG
>DYTM01000239.1 GCA_020725985.1 Methanomassiliicoccus sp. | reverse complement strand
TCGTGATGCCGGGGGTGAGCTTGACCGGCATGTCCTTGAGGCTGTTCACCGCCACATCGATCTCCCCGGCGACGATCTTCTGGTCCAGCTCCTTGACGAACGCGCCGAAACCCCCGAGCGCGCTCAGGGGCCGGTCCCTCGCCTTGTCTCCGGTGGTCGCGATCGTGCGCATCTCGATGTCGATCTCGGGATGCTTTTCCTTCAACGACCTGACGAACAGCTCTGTCTGAGCCCTCGCAAGCTTGCTTCCCCTCGTGCCGATGATCATCTGGTGACTTCCCTCAGAGCCTCCTCGAACGCCTTGATTGTGAATTCGATGTCTTCATCAGTATGAGCCGTCGAGAGGAAGTTCGTTTCGAACTGGGATGGTGGCAGATAGATGCCCTTCTCGAGGAGGAGATCGAAGAGCTTCGTGAACAGCGCGGTATCGGACTTCTTTGCGTCCTCGTAGTTGCGGATCGGACCTTTTGAAAGGAATAATTGATACATCGAGCCTATGCCCTCGACTGTGTAGTCCAGGCGAAGATCCTCCAGCACTTCCTTCAAGCCATTCCGCATCCTCTCCCCTTTCCCGTTGAGGTCCTCGTACCCTACTCTTTCCAGCTCGCGCAGCGTTGCGAGACCTGCGGTCAAGCTCATCGGGTTGCCGCTGAAGGTCCCGGCCTGATAGACCTTGCCTCTCGGGGAGATGTGCGACATGATCTCCTCCGGACCGGCAAAAATCCCAATCGGCAGGCCGCCGCCGGCGATCTTGCCGAGCGTCATCAGGTCTGCCTTGATCCTGAACAGCTCCTGGGCGCCTCCCATCGCAAGCCTGAAGCCGGTGATTACCTCGTCCAGGATGAGAAGCACGTCCTCTTCGGCGGTGAGTTCCCTCAGCCCTTTCAGATAGCGCTCCTCCGGCAGGATCGGGCCGGCATTGCCTATGATCGGCTCGGTGATGAGCGCCGCCACCTCCCCCTTGTTCTCTTTGATCGTTCTTTTCACAGCATCGAGGTCGTTGAATGGAACAAGGAGGGTGTTCCTTGTCACCTCGGCCGGAATCCCGATCGAGTTCGGAACGCTGTGGGTCGTCGCCCCGGAGCCCGCTTTGACGAGGACCGAGTCATGAGCGCCGTGGAACGCCCCCTCGACCTTGATGAATCTGTCCTTTCCAGTGTAACCCCGGGCCAGCCGGAGGACGTGCATCGTCGCCTCTGTTCCGGAGCTTACGAAGCGCATCATCTCCGCCGAGGGGTAGTGCCGTCTGATGAGCTCGGCCATCTCGATCTCCTTCTCGATCGGCGCTCCATACAGAGTCCCGAGCTTCGCTTGCACCGCAAGCGCCTTGACCACGGCTGGAGGGGCGTGGCCGAGTATGAGCGGGCCGAAGGCCATGCAGTAGTCGATGAGCTCGTTCCCGTCCGCGTCCCAGATCCTCGATCCCTTCCCCTTCGATATGTACAAAGGATGAGGCGGGAATGCTCTGACCGGGCTCGACACCCCTCCGGGCATCAGGCCCTTCGCTTTCCCGAAGAGTTCCCTGGAGCGGTGCCTCGATGCCATTGGCGGACTACTCCCGCAGCTTGACCGCCGCGTCCTTCGCGAAGTAGGTGAGGATGATGTCCGCCCCCGCCCTCTTGATCGAGGTGAGGACTTCCATCATGATCCTGTCCCCGTCCAGCCATCCTCTTTCCGCCGCGCCCTTGATCATCGAGTACTCGCCACTCACATTGTACGCGGCGATGGGGACGTTGAACAGCCTCCTCGCCTCGGCGATCACGTCGAGGTAGGCGAGCGCGGGCTTGACCATGAGCATGTCCGCGCCTTCTTCCGCGTCCATGCTCATTTCCCTGATCGCCTC
>DYTM01000238.1 GCA_020725985.1 Methanomassiliicoccus sp. | reverse complement strand
GGTTGCGGAGATCATCGTCCGAAGGGTCGGGGTGACCAGGACCGAGAAGATCGGGTCCCTTCCCGACTCAAAGATCGAGGAGATCGAGAAGCAGCTCCAGACCTACTCTGATTACGTCCCTGGCTGGGCCGTGAACAGACAGAACGACCTCGAGACCGGGGCGGACATGCATCTCATTGGCACCGACATCGACATGTTCAAGAAAGATGACCTGAACAGGATGAAGATGATCAGGTGCTACAAGGGAATAAGGCACGAGAGTGGCCAGAAGGTTAGGGGTCAGCGGACCCGTTCGAACGGTAGAACTGGACTTACCCTCGGGGTGAGCAGGCAGCGGCTGCAGCCTGCGAAGGCCGAGGGGAGCGAAGAGAAGAAGTAGGTGTTTAGATGGGAGATCCCAAGTTTCCCCGCAGGACTTACGATACACCCTCGCATCCTTGGAAGGGAGAGAGGATAAAGGAGGAGACCGAGCTCGTCAAGCAGTACGGTCTCAAGAACAAGAGGGAGCTGTGGAAGGCGAAGTCGATCATAAGGAACTTCAGGAGGCAGTCGAGGAACCTTCAGGCCAGGATCAGGTACGGGGAGGAGCAGGCGAAGTTCGAGACGAAGAACCTCCTGACCAGATGCGGCCGGATGGGTCTGCTCCCCATGGACGGGTCCACTCTTGACGACGTGTTGGGCCTTGGAGCCGAGTCCATTTTGAACCGGCGCCTGCAGACACTGATCTTCAACAAGGGCCTCTCTGGCACGGTGAACCAGGCCAGGCAGTACATCGTCCACGGCCACATCAGCGTCGCCGGAAGGATGGTCACTATTCCTGGTTACCTCGTCAGCAGGGCCGAGGAGGACAAGATCGAGTTCAATCCCCGTTCTCCGATTTCTGACGACCAGCATCCGATGAGAATGACGAAGCGGAAGGCTGCTGAAGCGACGGCCGCAGCAGCTGCGGCGAAAGAGGAGAAGCTGAAGATCCCTAAGAAGATCCTCAAGGAGAAGGAGATAGCCGAGGTCGTCGCCGAGAAGCCTGGCGAGGACGTCGGGGCGCTCGAGTTCGAGGAACCCGATTCCGAAAGCAAGGAGGGTAGCTGATGGGGAAATGGGGAATCGCTCACGTGTTCGCGAGCTACAACAATATCATCATCACACTGACTGACATCACTGGCGCCGAGACTATCACCAAGTGCTCGGGCGGCATGGTCGTCAAGGCGGCGAAGGACGAATCGTCCCCGTACGCCGCGATGAGGGCCGCGGAGAAGGTCGCCGAGATTGCGAAGGAGAAGGGGATCGAGGGCATCCATGTCAAAGTGCGTGCCCCCGGCGGCAACAAGGCCACCTCCCCCGGACCCGGAGCGCAGGCGGCGATAAGGGCGCTTGCCAGGGCGGGCCTCAAGATCGGGCGCATCGAGGACGTCACCCCGATACCCCACGACGGCACGAAGAAGAAGGGGGGGCGTCGGGGAAGAAGGGTCTAGAGGTTGCGGTCCATGGATATCAAGATCATCGAGCTGATAGACGCAAGGGCCAAGTTCCTGCTCTCGGACGCCAAACCGGAGGTGGCGAACGCTCTGCGGAGATGCCTTGTCTCGGAGATACCGAAGATGGCGATCGAGACGGTCGAGTTCCACCTGGGCCCCATCAGGGACGAGGAGGGGAACGAGTACGAGAGCGTCAGCCCGCTCTTCGATGAGATTGTCTCCCATAGGCTTGGACTCGTTCCGATACCGACCGACCTGGATCTGTTCACATACAAGGAGCTCTGCACCTGCGGGGGGGAGGGCTGTCCGAACTGCACGATCATGTACTCCTTGAACAAGAAGGGGGCCGGAGAGGTCTACTCGGGAGACCTC
>DYTM01000025.1:6434-11252 GCA_020725985.1 Methanomassiliicoccus sp. | reverse complement strand
CTAGGATATCCAAGCTACCCCACTCGGGCCTGCCCTCCTGTATTCAGTTGCTGTTTAATTCACTTTCTGCCTAATAAGTTGTGGTCATGTCCAGCTTACCTTTCTTCCTTGCGAGGTAATCGGCGAACCTGAAGATCCCGATCGACACGACGAGGAACATCAGTCCTGAGACGATCAAGAAGAGGAATATCTCCCCCTCGGAATAGGCCTGCAGGCCGCTGACCGCTCCCATCCCGGCTTCGGGCTGGATCGCTCTTCTAACGATCTCGAGCCAGTGGGTGATCGGGATGAGGAGGCCTATCGACTGTCCCCAGACTGGAAGGATCGTGATGGGGAAGACGACGCCGCAGAACAGGTAGAAGACGCCTGCGATTCCCTCGTTTATGCCGGCGCCGTGCTTCGCGGTGAGGAAGGAGATGCCTGCGAGCGCCACCCCGATCGTGCAGATGCAGAAAAGCCCCACAGCCATTGCACCCCCGAGAAGAAGCCAGTCAATCTTCAGCAGGTCGATCGGAAGCTCGAGGACGAGGATTCCGAAAACGAGGGTGATGATGACCGCGGCGGTGGTGATGACGATCTTGCTGACCGCCCTTCCGACGATGTACACGATGAAGTTGATCGGGGCGATGTACACCTGCTTGAGGGTCTGATAGTGCTCCCGATCCTCGTGGATGACCCATGTGACCCCGAAGAGAACCTGGGCCACGTACATGTAGAAGGCGTTGCCGACGAACATGTACGAGAAGAACAAGGGATCTGCCGACACGGATTTCAGGATGATAAGGTACATGAGGACGAGGATGAGGGTGGCGGCGATGGGCTTGGCGACCGAGTAGACAATGAAGAGGGCGGGCTTCGTCCAGTTCGCCTCCATCTGCCATCCGAGCCAGGTGGCGTACCTGAGGGTCCGGAGGTGGTCCTTCACTGCCATCTGAGAGTCAGCCTCCCCTCCCTCTTTCCGAGATACTCCATGAAATTGAGAGCGAACCTCGCGCCTATAATGAAGAAGATCGCGAGGGCGAGGAGGATCAGGATCTCAGTGTCGATCGGGAGGAAGCCCATCGACTCCTGACCGAACAGAAGCTGCCGCATCGCGTCAAGGCCGAGAGTGATCGGGATGATCGAGGCGGCGAGGGCGACCCAGAAGCCCAGCGCCCGGACGGGGAAGTAGAAGCCGGAGACGAGGTAGATCGGCTCCTGGAAGAGGCTGGAAAGGTGCCATGCTTCCCTCCCGTACAGGAGGTAGAGGGAGGAGAACATCATCCCCATACCGTACAGCGCGATGAGGGTGAGAACGAAGACGAGAGCCAGACTGACCGGAGAGGTCACGACCATCTCGACCTGGAAGATGATTATCCCGAGGAGAAGGGTGGAGAATGCGCGGACCGAGGTGAAGAACATTCCCCCGAGTGCCATGCCCGCGAGGACGGCCATTCGCGACATCGGGGCCATCAGGTAGAGCTGGAGGTTGCCGACCTCCTTCTCCCAGTAGAACTGGGCGGCCATGCTCCAGAGGACGTTGAGCCAGTACGCGGTCATCGCCCCTCCGAGGACGACGAAACCGGCGAAGACCTCGGGCGCGCCGATCGCCTGATAGTAGAGGATGAACGCCGCGATTCCGAGAAGGGGAAGGAATGTATCGAAGAAGAGCCAGCTCGGCTCCCTCACCCCTCCGATCACCCTCGGATACGCCCTTCCGACCACCGCCCGAAGGTTCAGCGCCCAATCGACTATACCAATCCTCTCCCCACGAGCTGGATAAACACGTCCTCGAGGGTGGGCTCGGCCTTGGTCATCGAGAGAACCTTCCCGCCTTTCCGAGATATGAGGGAAATGACGTCGGCTATCGCCGACTCGTCCTCGGTGACTATCCTGACCGTCGCCTTCGATCCGCCAGAATCAATGCTCGTCCCCCTCACCCCCTCGACCGCCGCGATCTCCTCGATGCCCGCGAACGGGGTGAGTTCAAGTGTGAAGGCTGAGTCCTTCCTCACCCCCCTCTTCAGATTCTGTGGGGAATCGCAGGCGAGGATCCGCCCCCGGTCGATGACCGCGACCCGGTCGCAGAGCTCCTCGGCCTCCATCATGTAATGCGTCGTCAGGAGGACCGTCTTCCCTGAGCCGTCCCTGACCCACTTCCGGATGTAGTCCCTGATGGTGCGACTCGAGCTGACATCGAGACCGAGTGTGGGCTCGTCCAGGAAGATGAGGTCAGGGTCCGTGATGAACCCCCGGACGACGTTCATCCTCTGACGCTGACCGGTCGAAATGGTCCTCACCTTGGCCTCCGCCTTATCCAAGAGGGAGAAGGTCTCGAGCAGCTCGTCGATCCTTTCCCTCGCCTCGGACCCAGGCACACCGTAGAACTGGGAGAACATCCAGAGGTTCTCCCGTACGGTGAGGAGGCCGTAGCCGGAGACCTCGCCTCCCGAGACCATGTTTATCCTTGGCCTGATCTTCTGGGCATCCTTCTGCACATCGTATCCGAGAACAGAGACGCTCCCGGAGGTGGGAAGGAGGAGGGTGGCGAGGATCTTGAGAAGCGTCGTCTTTCCCGCTCCGTTCGGTCCGAGGAGGCCGAACAGCTCGCCCTCTTCGACCGTCAAGTTCACATCGTCAAGGGCGACCGTCGGCTCCTTCTTCCTGTTCCCTCCGAAATGGCGCGTGAGGTTCCTGCACTCGATGGCGTTTCCCATGGACGACAGGGAATCCAGAATGCCCGACAAAAAGATATCGCTTACTGCTCGAGCTGCTGCCAGTAGCGCGTGATGTACCCGGCGATGCGGTTTCTCATCGAAGTTGAGTAGACGTCCGTGAGCCTCGTCACGAGTACCTTGTTGTTTTCAAAGTCCGCGTTGAAGGCCTTGGGGTACTTCTTGACCAGCTCGAGCGCCACTCTCTTGATGTACGTCGGCCTGATGTTTCCCATTGCCTCACACCGGTAGCATCGGGTTAAGGCCTGGGGCTATTTAAGCCTTTTCAGCTCCTTCTTCCTCGGCTTCCCGCAACTCAGCGTGCCCTCTGGACACTTCCCTCGCACGCAGGGAGGGCCGGCGTCTTTGAAGATCGACGGGGAGACCTTCCGGACCTCGGCGAGCATCCTGTCCGCGACCGCCCTGATCTCCCACTGGGCCCTGTTGCAGCAGCGTAGGGAGAAGAAGTGCAGCAACTCCCTGGCATTCATCGTGATCGTGATGTTGGTCGCGCAGGCGTTCGGGAGTACGTAGCGGGCGTCCTCTACCTCCACCTTCGCCGACAGCCTCCTGTACGTCTCCCAAATCTCGTCCATGATCCGCCGGAACTTCTCCACAGCCTCAGGATCCTTCTCGATGCTCGGGGGCACGACGTAATCGGCGCGATCGAGCGAGACGTACCGCTGACTCTGCTGGGAGTAGGAGGCGATCCGATGCCTGACGAGCTGGTGGGTCAGCGCCCTCGATACCCCCTCGACGCTGAAGGTGTAGCAGGCGTGCTCGACGACCGAGTGATGCCCCATCCCGACGACCTTCTCGATGATCTTCCCCGGCCGCTTCCGTTCCATTTCCCCGAGCAGCTCGGTCGCGGGCTTCTCCGAGTAGCAGGACTGCGCCGCCGCGGCGCAGAGCCTCTCCGCGTCCTTGGTGTAAGAAAGGAGGGTGACCTTCATGCTCTCCCCGTGCCGAATGCCATCGGGGAGATAGGGGATTCGGGAATAATTGTTTTCACGTGAAGTTCTCGGAAGAGTAGTCGAATCGGATGGAGACCTCGGCGTTCCCCTTCGACGCCTCCTCTGGCTTCGCAGACTCCATTGCCCTAAGGTCCCGGAGCCTGACGACCCGGACGTCCTCCCGGCCGAGAAGTTCCAGGATCCCCTCGACGTGGCCATCCCCCACGACCGCGAGTACCTCCGGATGATTGCGGGTCGCCTTTTCTATCCGCGCCGCCATAAGGGTGTTCCGGTCGTCGATAAGGACGCGCTTGAGCGTCGGGAACTGCTCCCCGAATGATTGAAGATACGCCTCCTCGTCCTCCTCGAACTTCTCCAGCTCCCTCTCGATCCTGCTCTTGGTCAGGAAGAAACCTGTGATCGCGGAGAACATGAGGAACGCCTTCTCCCTGACCGGCATCTCCCTCCACAGCTTGGTGAAAAGAGCCGAGGCGTCGGTGTCGATGAACAGCACCTCCGCCCCAATCTCCCTGGCAGCCTCGGTGGCGGTGAGCATCTCCCTTCCGACCTCCCCTCCGAACTCCCTGGCCAGCCTCTTCTGGAACTCCGCCAAAACGCGGTAGGCCGCGGGAGCGCTCCGCCTCGCCTCGGGATGGAGGAGGGCCTGGTATCGGTACGGATCGAGTTCGACGCACACTGCCCCCGGCATCTGCTCGAGGATGACCTGGCGCACCTGGTCCGATATGTCGAAGACGTGCCCCACGCCGACGAGGGTGATCATCGCTCGTCCAAGGAACGAAGTTTTTAATAACCTTTTCTTCTTCTTTCTCACCAGTGCAAATGTCCAGGAAGAGGAAGTTCGATCTCGTCGCCTTCGACATGGACGGGGTGCTGGTTGACTACCCGAGCTCGTGGACTTGGATTCACAAGCACTTCGGGGTTGACAACGAAACAGCCCTCCAGGAGTTCATCGAGGGCAGGATCGACGACATGGAGTTCATGAGGAGGGACATTGCACTTTGGGTCGCGAGGAAGAACGATCTCTCCAGGGCGGACATTGAGACGATTCTCAGACCCCTTCCCATGTCAAGTGGGATAGCCGAGACTGTCAAGACCCTCAAAGCCGAAGGGATCAGGACGGTCATCGTCAGCGGAGGGATTGACGTCGTGGC
>DYTM01000025.1:0-6424 GCA_020725985.1 Methanomassiliicoccus sp. | reverse complement strand
CGTATCACCTCGTTGTACGGATTTGACGGTTTCATGGCGAACGGGCTGGAATGCGATGCCGGGGGCAGGATGACAGGGGAAGGGATACTGAGGGTGGAGCTGGTCAACAAGCGACGGGCGCTGGATACGTTCCTCCGGCGGTGGCATGTCCCGAAGGAGAGGGTGGCGTGCGTCGGGGACAGCTTCATCGACGCCTCGATGTTCGACGGATGCGGCCTCGCGATCGCCTACAATCCCATCGACGACATCGTCGCATTGAAGGCCGACGTGGTCGTCAGAGACAGCGATCTGAGGGCGATACTTCCGTACGTTCTCGGTGAAAGGGCAATCTGTGGACCGGGTCAATCCTTGTAGCCGTACTCCCCGATGAGCGGGACGAAGACGCAGCCTCCCAGGTTCGCCTCCAGGTACCCCTCCCTCTTCCTGTCGACCGAGATGAGGTCCTGGTACCATCTTCCCCCCACGGGGATGAGCAGCTTCCCGCCGTCGGTCAACTGCTGCTTGAGCGGCTCGGGGATGGCTGGGGCGGCCGCAGCGACGCAAATCCTGTCGAACGGCGCGAACTCAGGAAGACCCCTTGACCCGTCGGCGACGACGGTCGTCACCACCTCTCCGTATCCTGCCTCCTTGAGATTCTTCTTCGCCCTCTCGGCCAGCACCCCGATCCTTTCGACGCTGTACACCCGGCCCCCGGGCCTGGCCATCTCCCCCATGACCGCCGCGTGATACCCCGAGCCCCCGCCCACCTCCAGTATCCTCATCCCTGGTCTGATCTCAAGCGCCTCGACCATGATCCCGACCATGTGAGGCGCGGAGATTGTCTGACCTTCGCCGATGTAGAGGGGCGTGTCGAGGTAGGCGCTCCCCTCAAGGTCCTTCGGGACGAACAGGTGCCTAGGGACCTTCTCCATCGCCCTCGCCACCTCCAGCCTGGAAATGTATCCCCGTTCGAGAAGGCGCTTGACCATCTTCTTCCGCTGATCCTCGAAATCCATCTTCCTTTCCCCTAGGCGTAGGTGGTCCTGACGATTTTGGCGTATATGCGGACGATGTCCCTCGCCTCGGCTCCCCCCTCTCTCAGCATCCTCCCCTCGGTCTTTATGCTGTGCACCACGACATTGTACTTGCCGATCGTCATGAGGTCCCCGACGAAGAACTCCTCCTCCGGAAGGGCCTGAAGCTCCGCGGGAATCGTCTTGCTCCCCCTGTTGATCGATATCTTCACCCTCACTTTGTCGAACCTCTTCGCCCAGATCGTTCCGATCTCCCCGGCCGCACACTCTTTGAGCCGGCGGTTTCCGCTCTCGATCGAGGTCACGACTGCCATAGTGTCCCCGACGAGCAGCTCGTCCTCGACGCAGAGCATCTCGTCCGGACCGAGCTCGATCTCTCCCCTCTCCGACTTGCCTAGATGGCTCACTATGATCGGAACCTTGACAGGCTTCGACTCCCTGACGGTGGCGGTATGAACTCGGCCGCATTCCTTGCATCTCGCCGTCGTCTCCAAGACCTCTTTCTTCCCGCCGATCTTTCCCCTCAGCACCTCGTGGAGGGTGCGCTCGCCGCAGGAAGGGCAGTCGAGAAGAAGAGCGTTCGGTATCGTCATCGTCGTCCTCGAAGTTGATTCGGACTGCACGAAGTTATAGTTATCGGTCGATCCTGAATGGCGCGTCGTGGCCAGGAACGACGAAGTCGGCGAATTCGACGATCCTTTTCATGCTCTCGAGGGCGAGAGAGGAATCATAGTTGAGCCCGGGCGGAACCCATTTCAGGTAATTGTCCCTCGTGGGGAGCGCGTCCCCGCAGACCGCGTACCTCAGCTCCGCCTCGACGAACACGCTGATGCTTCCCCTCGAGTGTCCGGGGGTGTGAACGATTCTGACCCCTGGACTGATCTCCGTTCCCTCCTCCACCCTCCTGTATCCTCGGCCGGGGCCTTCGGCCGCGTGGGCCATCAGCTCCGCTTCCCTGAAGAGATCGTTGTTCGCGCAATGATCGTGATGAAGGTGGGTGTTTACCACGATTCCCACCTCCTCCGGCTCGATTCCGATTCTCCCGAGCGAATCGACGATCGCGCCCCGGAGCTCGCGACTTCCCGTGTCCACGACGATATTGAGGCCGTCGGAAAGAATCAACGTCGAGCTGGAGTGGGCCTCGAGGACCATCCCTCCCTCCTTCCGGATCCTGCCGGCACACAGAAGCTCGATCCTATTCGTCATCATTCCTCCCCCTCGAACCCGCACCTGCAGACGAGCCTGCCGCCCTTGAGTTGGGGCGTCGAACCGCATTTGGGGCATTTGGCCTTCTTCGCGAAGTGCTCAAGCCATGCCCTCCTCACGTCCTCGAACTTCTCCTCCCTGATGACGTTGAGCGCCTCCTTGAGTTCGGGGGTGACGGCGAAGGACTCGAGGGAGTCGTAGCTCGTCGGAGAGGGCCGCAACTCCTTCGTCGGTCGGAGTGAGAAGAGCTGGGCGACGATCATCCCGGCGAGGAAGCCCCCTATGTGGGCCGTGTAGGCGACGGGACCGGAATCGAGGAAGACCATGACCACCTGAATGGCGAACCAACTCCCGACCGAAAGCCATACTGGAACCCTCGGCAGGAAAAGAGGTCCGAGAAACATCGGGATCTCGTCCCTCGGGTAGAGAAGGAGCATCGCCCCCATCGCGCCCGAGATCGCCCCGGACGCCCCGACGATGAGGACGGTCGACCCCCATTGGATCATTGACTCCGCCATTACGCCAACAAGCCCTGCGATAAAGTACACTGCCGCGAACCTGGGCTTGCCGATGCGGGACTCGAGATGCGAGCCTACGAGGAAGAGGAAGAGGATGTTGACGATGAGGTGCGCGATCGTCGCGTGCACGAACATCTGGGTGAATACCGTGTAGAGGTTCTCGCCGCTGGTGAGGTAGAAAGGCCTGAATCCGAGCTCGACCTGGACCGGGGATACTCCTCCTAGCTGACCAAAGGAGGCGATGATAAACAAGAAGACAACAAGGTTGCCCATGATCACGGCGTTCGTCAGGCTGAACCGCTTGAGGGAGCCGATCGCGATCGCTGCGACAATGGCGAGGATGGAGATCGCTGAGAGGATGTCCAATTGCCTACCTTCGGGGGGTTAGTCGAGTCTGGAGTTAAGTGCATTTCGCAGAACGACCGGGAATCGATTGTAGGCGGCGACCCATTTGGTCAGGAGAGAGTTGATAGCACCGCGTCGCGAATATCGGACGAGGATTTACGTGAGGCTCGACCCCTCCGTCGATATCAGGGAATGCGCCGAGGTCTACCCGCCGAGGGAGGACACGTTCCTCCTCCTCAAAGCGGTTGATGTAGGGGAAGGGGAGAAGGTTCTGGAAATGGGCTGCGGCTCGGGAATGATAGGTGTCCAAATGGCGAAGAGTGGCGCGAGGGTGACGGCCGTCGACGTGAATCCCAAGGCAATACGACGCACCCTGGCCAACGCCGCTTCGAACCGCGTCGAGATCATTGCCTTCCGGTCCGACCTGTTCTCGGAGGTGAAGGGCACATTCGACATGATCCTCTTCAATCCGCCTTATCTCCCAGTGGCCGAGGAAGAAAGGGTCGAGGCATCCTGGTCCGGCGGGAGGGACGGAACAGACGTCGTGAAGAGATTCCTGGCTGATGCTCCCCCCTTCCTCAATCCCGCCGGGAGAATACTCGTCCTCGTCTCCTCCCTGATGAGCGAGGAGGCACTCTCGACCCTGCTGTCAGGCTACGAGGCGGAAGTGCTGTCGACCGAGAGGATGTTCTTCGAGGAGCTCAGGGTCCTTCAGCTGAGACCGCTCTAGCTAGAAGCTTCTCAACCGCCGCCTTGAGCATGTCGCTCGCCTTCTTCCCGTCGATCTTCCCTCGGAGCTGGTTCATCACCTCGCCCATCAGGGGGCCGACCGACCCCAACCCCCTTTCCCGGACGAACGCCTCCCTCTCCCTGACTATTCTTCCGATGATCTCGACCGCCTCTTCCGATCCGATCAGACCCACCCCGAGCTCCCTGATCGCCTCCTCCGGGCTCTTTCCCTTCGCGACGATCCTGAGCAGATCGGGCAGGCCTTCTTTTGCGATCCGACCCTCGTGCAGGCTCCTGAACACCCGCCTGATCGAGTCCTCCGGGATCGCGTAGGGATCGATCCCCTCCCTCTCCAGCTCGGGGAAGGTGTTCAGGAAGGTTCTCGCCGCGACGGCCCCGAGCCCCCAGAAGGAGGCGATCTCCTCGAAAACCTCCTCGTACCCCTCCCGCACCAGCTGGCTCGCCACCTGCTCGTGTATCCCGTACTTCTCGACGAACCGGCGGATCGTGCTCTCCGGAAGCTCCGGAAGCCCTCTGCGGATGCGTTCGAGGAGCTCCGGTCCGACGGTGATCGGCTTCACATCCGTCTCGGGGTACATCCTCGCCGCCCCCGGCAGGGGCCTGCTGTACGAGGTGGTTCCGTCTGGCAGCGGATCCCGGGTTTCCTCGGGAACCCCGTCGATCGCTCCGTTCGCGCGCTGAACGACAGCGTCGAGAACGCTCTCCGCCCTCGGCCGAGTTTCTGCGCACAGCACGAACGCGTCTTCCGCCCCGAGCCCCATCATCTCCCTGAGCCGATCGACCGTCTCCTGCTCGATCCCGTATCCCGGCAGCTCGTCGGTGTGGAATATGCCCGGAACTCCTTTGGACCTCGCGTGCTGGGCGAGCTCGGCCCCGAGCCGCATTCGGCCGTCCGGGCTGCGGAGCACGCCGACGAATCCAGGCAGGGGCGAGGCGAACACGCCGCTCCCCTTCCCGAGTGCGGCCTGGATGACTTTGGACTTTGTTTGCCCGAAGGTGGAAGTGCAGTCGACCACCTTGCCCTCGACCGGGCGGACCCCTCTGGACTTGAGCGTCTCCCTCACAAGAAGGAGCATCCTCTGCCGCTCGATCTCCCTCTCAACATACAAAGGAAGCTTCCTGAGCTCCTGGACGCCCTTGATCTCCACCCTCGCGCCCCCGGGGATCGAGATGTTCAGATCCTCCCTTATCGTCCCTATCCCCCTCTTCACCTTCCTCGTCGCTCGAAGAATCGAGCCGAGCCTCTGAGCGACCTCCTTCACCTCCTGCGGCGATCGGAGGTCCGGCCCGGTCGCGATCTCGACGAGCGGAATGCCGAGGCGATCGAGCTTGTAGGTCACCTCTCCCCCCTTCGTCTCGACCTTCCGAGCCGCGTCCTCCTCGAGGCATATCGTCGGAATAGAAATTCTCTTCCCGTTTGCTTCGATATGCCCGTCCACCGCCACCAACGCGGTCCTCTGGAATCCCGTCGTGTTCGAGCCGTCGATGACGATCTTCCTCATGAAATGGATCTCGTCCACCGCCTTCGCTTTCAGGAGCGAGGAGATAGTCAGGACGGCTGATATCGCCCCCTTGTTTGCGTCGTGAGGCGGCTCCTCGTCCGCCTCGACGAGGCATGAGACCCGCCGCGGTGCCTGATACCGGAACCTCATCCGTTTCTCCGCCTCGGCCAGCGCCGCCCGGTCGACCTCCCCGAGCTCGCTCTGGGTCGGCCTCAGCCTTCGGAGTATTATGGCTCCTTCCTCCTCAGTCAGCTCGGAATCGCAGGAGCAGAAGAGCTTCTTCGTATCGAGCTGCTGGTGTATCTCCAGACCGCAGACGACCTCGTCAGGCATCGAGCTCCCTCCTCTCGGAGATCTCCCCCCGGAGATCAGCCTGCATCATCGCGCTTACCTGATCGTCCGAGGAGGCCTGCCCCAGCACCCACATCAGCTTGACGAACGCCGTCTCCGGCAGCATGTCCCCTCCCGATATCACCCCCGCGGAGAGGAGATCTCTCCCGGTGTCGTACACGTTCAGGTTCACCCTCCCGTACAGGCACTGGGAGGTCATGACCACCTTCGTCCCCGATCTGATCGCCCTGGCGATCGACTTCACCATGTCCGCCGACACATGTCCGAGGCCCGATCCTGCGACGACGACCCCCCTGTGATCCTCGAGGACGCGCTCGAACGAGGAGGGGCTCATCCCGGGGAAGAAGTGAACGAGCGCCACCTTCTCCTCCATCTCGGTCCTGAGCCGCAGCCTCGAGTCGCTCTTCCTTCTGTAGTCGGACAGATACTCGATTCCTCCCTCGAAATTGATCCTCGCCACCGGGGGAACGTTGACGCTCTGGAAGGCGTCCCGGCGGCTCGTATGCATCTTCCTTACCCTCGTCCCACGGTGCACGAGCGCGCTCGCGTCGGAAGGGCCCTCGTGCATCAGGAGGAAGGTCTCAGCCGCATCCGACTCGACGATGAACCTCGCCGCGGACAGGAGGTTGGTGTACGCGTCCGAGGAAGGACGATCGGAAGACCTCTGGGCCCCGACAAGGACGACCGGCCTTGGCAGGTCCTCGAGCATGAAGGAAAGAGCGGCGGAAGTGAATCCCAT
>DYTM01000237.1 GCA_020725985.1 Methanomassiliicoccus sp. | reverse complement strand
CCGTCACCGGCCTGCTCCGCGCCGCCTACGACGCCCTGCAACGCCGCACCTGCGGCAAGCCCAAGCCCGCCGCGGCGACGACGAAGAACATAGATTGCCAGTTCGTCGCGATGATGAGGGGAATAAGAAGGAGGGGGACCAGGAGGTTCGAGACGAACCCCGAGCTGAGATAAAGGGCATTTATCCTCGATCTCGCTGAGGGAGGGAACCACGCCTGGACCACCTTGCTTGCGCTCGGGAAGAGGACCCCCTGCGAGAGCCCAAGGAAAAGCCGAGCGACGACGAACATCATGAAGAACACGCCCAGAACGCCGGTGAGAAAGGTGAAGACGGACCAGGCGAAGACCGTCACCAGCAGGCTCTTGCGAGGACCAAAGTAGTCAACCAGCGGGCTGATGAGGACGTTGGATATCCCATAGCCGACGAGGAAGATGCCGAGCAGGATGCCCCCGAACTCACCCAGCTGTTCGGAACCCCAACCGTACTCGTCCGCGACGAAGGGCAGTGCGACCGAAACGTTCACCCTCGCGATATACCCTACCAGCGTCGCGAAGAAGAGAATCGAGGCTATCAACGCCGCCCGACGCCTTACGAACTTCATCGCTTCGCTCTTTTCCATGCAGACGACCCGGACATTCGACGCATGCTTTATCTCCCTTTCTCCCCGCCGGGATAGGCTACCTCTAATGGCAAGGTATGGCTGGGAATTTCGTAGATTCGTGTCGCATGGAAGCTTCTGAGCGGGCCCGTGTCGATCCCGCCGAAAAGGCCGGGCTGTTCCCCTTCCCTGCGGCGAGGAAGGGACAGGACCAGTTCCTTGAGAATGCCAGGGAGTGCGTCATGAACAGGATACACCTCCTCGCCCACGCCCCAACGGGCCTAGGGAAAACAGCAGTCTCCCTTGCGGCGGGTTTGGAGACGACGCTCGAAGAAAACGGCTTCCTCCTTTTCCTGACCTCGAGGCAGTCGCAGCACTTCGCCGCAATCGAGACCCTGAAGAGAATCGATGGGCTGAGGAAGGTGGGGGTCGTTGACATGATCGCCAAGGAGGACATGTGCCTGGCGCGTCGGGAGAACGGAGGAGCGCCCTGCGTGGAATCCGGGGAATGCTACTTCCTCAGGGGAGCGTATGAGGACGTGGCTGAGGCGCTAATGTCCCACCCCCTGCACGTTCAAGAGCTCATCCAACTGTGCCTTCGGGATGGAGCGTGTCCCTATCTCGCAGCCCTCCGGGCCCTCAAGACCGCGGACGTCGCGGTCTGCGACTACAACCATGTCTTCGGCTTCGGAGGGCGACCCCTGCTCGAGATGACCGGAAGGAGGGAAGCGGAGACGGTCGTGATAGTGGACGAGGGGCACAACCTCCCGGGGAGGATCATGGAAAACAATAGTGCTGTTCTGACCGAATCGAGCATCAGGCTTGCCGCCTCCTCGAAGTGCCTGAGGGATTTCCGGGCGGACATGGATGTACTTATGAAGAAGCTCGATTCGCTTACCTCGGGACCCAACCGCGAGAGCTTTCTAGAACCTGAGGATTTGGACGATTACCTTCGCTCAGACTGCGGGACCGACTCTAGGGGTCTCGCGGAGGAGATGAGGGAAACGCTCGAAAGACAGGAGGTTGTGAAGCACCGGGAACTCATCGACTTCCTCGCCCTCTGGGGAAAATACGGTAGCTCGAGCATGAGATTCGCCCAGAGCCGTCCCAGGGAGATCAGGGTCAGGCTGATGGAACCCTCCCTCGTCTCCAGGCCGATCTTGGAAAGAATACGCAGCGGGATCGTCATGAGCGGCACGCTTCATCCCCCTGAGATGTACGCCGACCTATTGGGCCTCGAATCCAGATGCGCATGCAGGAG
>DYTM01000024.1 GCA_020725985.1 Methanomassiliicoccus sp. | reverse complement strand
CTTCGAACGCCGTGCTGGTGGCCCGAAGGGGCAGGATCACAGGGATCATCACCAGCTCCGACGTGCTGAAGCTCATCTGACTAGCGCGGGCGCCGATGCGCTTCAAACACAGCGTCGTACATCGCCACGATGTTCTCGGGGGGAGCATCGGGCTGGATGTTGTGAGCCGGGGCCATGATCCACCCTCCCCCGGACGAGAGTATCTCGACGGTGCGCTTCACCGATCTTCTCACCTCGGATTTCTTTGCGAAGGGGAGGAGCCTTTGCTCGTCGATTCCTCCGTGGAAGCAGATCTTCCTCCCGAACTCCTTCTTCAGTATCTCTGGGGCCATGTTCTTGGCCAGAGGCTGGATCGGGTTCAGTATGTCAATCCCGATCTCGGCGAAATCATTCACATAGGAATAAACCGAGCCGCAGGTGTGGTAGAAGAACTTCGCCTTCATCATTCCCTTGATCGCCTTGACGTATCTGGCTGTGTAGGGTTTCACGAACTTCCTGTAGTCGCCTATCGATACGAACCCGCCGGTCTGCATCCCCATGTCGTCATAGTAGACCGCCACGTCCGTGTAGTCTCCGACCTCATTGTAGAACGTCTGGCTGACCTCGATTGCCACATCGGTGATCTTCGTCGCGAAGGACGCGTAGAAGTCAGGGTCCACCCTCATGTCGAGCAGCCATTTGTCAAACCCCCTCAATCCCGCGTACATGTGAAAAATCCTGCCGGCGTAGCCGGGATGGGAGAAGACGGCGAAATCTGTCCTCTCATGGAGATTCTTCGCCTCCTTCTTCTTTCCCTTCGTGAATGCTGGATTGTGAGGATCAGGCCAGAAAGGGTAGTTCTCGATGTCGTCGGATGTAGCAGCATTCCTGAGGGGGGCGAGATCATCGGGGATGCTCTTGTAGAGCCCCGAGGGCTTGAGAATGAGCCCCCAGCTGTCCCGGAAGGTCCCGTCGGGAAGCTCCTCGAGCGGCTCGCCGCCGATGTTGACGTGCCTCGTATCGACATGGAACCTCTCCAGAATACGTTCGTCGACGTTCTGCACGCAGTTCAGCCGGGTGTTGATCTGGGGTATCGCGGGGTCAGAAATGCCAAGCGATCTGCAGAGCGCCTCGTATCCGTAGGGAGGTCCGAGGACGATACCCGCCACCACCCCTCCGAAGTCGATAGGAACCCTGTCGGGTTCTATATGTTCGATTGCGCTGATGACCCTCTCCCTCGATGTCATTCCACTCATCTAATGCCCTCCCGAATGGTCGACCCGCAGTCAAGTCGAATGGAACTACGATTACTTCCAATTTTCCCGGAGCGGAACGAGTCTCGACGAAATCCCTGACCGGTGATATGGAGATGACTCCCTACCTCTCCCTGTGTCTTATCTGGACGACCATCAGGTCATGCGCCAGGACCGCCTTCGGAAACACCTCCCGCGCTTCGGCTTCGAGCACGGAGGCATCCTCGTACCTGTTGCTGATGTGATTGAGGTAGAGTGCCCCCGCTCCGGCCTTCGCGGCCACCTCGGCCGCCTCCCTCGCGGTTGAGTGGCCGAACTCGGCCGCCTGGACGCGGAGCGATGTGTCGATCGTTGCCTCGTGCACTATCACGTCCGCCCCCCGCGCAGCCTCGATGAAAGCATCGCAGGGCCTCGTATCCCCCGAGAAAGCGATCTTCATGCCTGGTCTGGGAGGCCCCATGACCATCCCGGGTTCGACAACCGCGCCGCCCACCCTCACCGCCTCCCCGCTCTGGAGCTTCCGGAAGAAAGGCCCCTCCCTCACCCCGAGCTCCTTCGCCCTGTCGGGCCGGAACCTCCCGGGGCGATCCTTCTCCTTCAGGATGTATCCCAGCGCCGGCACGATGTGATCCATCCCCACGGCATGCACCTCGTAGCCGTCGAACTCGGCGGCCTGACCGCCACGCAGCTCCCTCACTTGTATATCGAATCCGCAGCCGAAGTGACCCATGGTCACAGCGATTCTCACTATGTCGACCATGCCCGGCGGTCCGAAGACCGAGAGGGGAGCCGTCCTCCCGCTGAAGCTCATCGATTGGATCATGCCCGGAAGGCCGAGGAAGTGGTCGCCGTGGAAGTGCGTAATGAAGACCTTCTGCACCTTCATGAACGAGGCGCTCGAGGCCATGAACTGGCGCTGGGTGCCCTCCCCGCAGTCGAACAGAAGTATCTCCGCGCCCCGCTGCAGCGCTGTAGCGCTCACGTTTCTCTCCGGGGTCGGGAGGCTTCCTCCCGTGCCTAGGAAGACGAGTCGCACGCCCCCGACTATGCCCCGCCCCGGATAAATCCTTTGCCCATTCCCCTCTTCGCCCAGGTGTTGTAGTAGAAGAAGACGAGGAGCCCGGTCAAGGCGAGGCCTGTGGCGAAATACATTGCGCCGTGGTAGCCGTAGCCGAACGATAGCACCCCGCCCAGCACGGCCCCCGCGATCGCGGATATCGCGAGAACGGACTGGAGAATGCCGGCGCTCGTCCCCTTCTCCTCGTTCCTTTCCATGACGTATTTCATGGCGCCGACGTAGAGGCAGGACCAGGCAGTCGCGAGGACGATCTGCGCCGGGACGATCTGCCAGTAGACGGTCGCAAGCGTGTAGGAGGGGAAGGTGATCGCGGAGAGGATGAATCCGGCCGCAACGAGGCGGGAGGAGTCGAACCGGTCAAGGAACTGCATGACCACGAACTGCCCAACCGCGTTGATTGCGTAGATCGCACCGATGAAGAGCGGATCCGCCCCGAGGTCCTCAAGGAATATCGGGTAGGTGACCCAGATCATGTTCGCGCCGGTGTGCCTGAAAAGCACCGACAGGTAGACCGGGAGATTCCTCCGGATGACCTCCTTCGGAAACAGGGAGACCTTGTGGAGCGTCTCCTTGCCGAACGGGAGGTAGAGGGAGAGGGCGAACGAGGCGGCGAGGAGGGCCGAGCTCAGGAAGAATATCTGGTAGTATATTCCTATGACTCCCGCGAGAAAGGTGCCGAGGCCGAATCCGAGGCTGCCATACGCCGTGAACTTCCCGATCTTCTTGCTCGACTCGTATACGTATGCGATGAGGGCCGCCGGGAACATTCCCGAGCATATTCCCACGATGATGCGGATGATGGTGAGAGACAACGTGTCAGTTGCGAAGACATGGAGAGCACAGGCGATCGCCGAGAGGAGGAGACCCACCGTCAGGACGAAGCGCCGTCCGTGGACGTCCGAGGCCCTTCCGAATAGATATGAGGAAATGAAGACGGCGGCGTTATAGGATCCGACGATCAGCCCGATTTCGACGGTGCTCGACCCGAACTCATTCCTTGCGAGGTTCGGAATGAGAAGGGAGGGCGGAGGACAGGCCCGCGTTCGAGAGCATTTGAATCGTCGAGGCCCTCATTAGGCGCAGGAAAGCCTGTCCGCTCTTAATCTTTTCCCGGCCCTACCTTCCCAACGACTCGAGCTCCCTTTCCTTCCTCGTCGCCTTCTTCAGCTGGCGATAGTGCTCCCTGCAGAGGTGGACGCGCTTCTGCGAGTCGTCGACAGCCAACCCCGCCCTGCCTGCCAACTTCCCCGCCACCGAGCGCTCGACGGGATTCGAGCAACCATCCACCTGGCATCTCTCCGCCGCTCCTTCGGCATCGGCCATGCGTCAGTGATTTTCCTGCCGGTAGAAAGCCTTTTTGACATCTCCAAGAGGCGGGATAACATTATAATCGGTCTCGACCATACGATGGCTGGATGATCAAGATCGCACCATCCATACTCTCGGCGGACTTCAGCAGACTCGGGGAGGAGGTTCGGAGAATCGAGGATGCCGGAGCGGATTGGGTGCATGTCGATGTCATGGACGGCAACTTCGTGCCGAACATCACCATTGGGCCAGTGGTCATCGGCCACGTCAGGAGTTGCTGTTCTCTTCCATTCGATGTTCACCTGATGATCGCCGCCCCCGAGAGGTTCGTCGGCGCCTTCAGCGAGGCGGGCGCAGATATCATCACGGTGCACGTCGAGTCCACCGGGGCACTCGAAGCCACCCTCCGCCACATAAGGTCCCTAGGAAAGAAGGTCGGGCTCTCCCTCAATCCCGCGACGCCGTTCTCGGCGGTCGTACCTCACATGGGCCTCATTGATCTGCTCCTGATCATGACAGTCCAGCCGGGATTCGCCGGGCAGCAATTCATGCACGAGGTACTGCCGAAGATAGCGGAGGCGCGGAAGTACGTGGATGATCAAGGTCTCGGAGTCGAGATCGAGGTGGACGGTGGCATCAACAAAGCCACCGGTCGACTGGCGGTGAGATCCGGTGCGACGATTCTGGCAGCCGGAAGCGCGCTCTTCAGCGCGGGGGACCTGAAGGCGGAGATAGCGGACTGGAAGCGGTTGCGCTGACCCTTCTCTCCAGATTCTGCCGCCGGGGCGTCAGAAAGATTCATAAACGGCCCTTCTTATTCTGGCGAAGGTGGCTTACATGGGCGGCTTCACGGACGAGCGGTTTCTGATATTCCTGACGGTCATCGTCCCATTCCTCCTGCTCGCCGCTGCGGTCTCCCTCGGTTCGAACATCTGCGCAATCGTCGCGATCCTCGTCTGGATCGGGGTCGGCACGACGATCCTCTACCTCCCTCATATCAAGGAATGATTGACCGGAACCCTAAGGAACGACCTCTGCGAAGGCGACCTTTCGGCTGACCTTCTTGATCTTCACCCTGACCTCCTGCCCCACCTTCGTGTTCGGGATGAACACCACCATCCCTTCCACCCTGGCGATGCCATCTCCCTGGCTGCCGATATCGACGATTTTCAGGCTGTACACCTTCCCTTCCTCAACCGGCTTCTTCCCCTTGAACCCGTACTCATCGACCATGCGACCCGCATCGCCTTCCCCAGACTTAATAATCACCTTGCCTCCTGGAAAAATATATCACCAGACCGGCGGATATGCGGGAGGAGAGCATGGGGGTCAATCTCTCGGACATCGTTCCCTTCGAGACGGTGCAGCTGGAGGATCTCGGAGGGAAGAGCATCGCGATCGACGCCTACAACGCGATCTACCAGTTCCTCTCGGTCATCAGGCAGCCGGACGGGACGCCGCTGATGGATTCGCGGGGAAGGGTGACCTCGCACCTCGCCGGCCTCCTCTACAGGAATGCCAATCTGATCGAGGCCGGCATCCTCCCTCTGTACGTCTTCGACGGTTTGCCCCCGGAGATGAAAGCCCAGACCATACTGGAGCGGAGCGAGAGGAGGACCAGGGCGAAGATGGAGTGGGAGAGCGCTTTGAGGCGCGGGGACTACGCCGCCGCCTTCTCGAAGGCCACCCAGGCCTCAAGGATCACGAACGAGATCGTGGAGTCCTCGAGGATCCTCCTCACCCATCTCGGCATCCCGGTCGTCCAGGCCCCGGAGGAAGGGGAGGCGCAGGCTGCGTACATGGCGGCGAAGGGGGACGTATGGGCCGCGTCGTCCCAGGACTTCGACTCCCTCCTCTTCGGCGCACCTAGGCTCGTGCGGAACCTCACCCTCACCACACGGAGAAAGATGCCCGGGAGAAACGAGTACAGGGACCTGAGCATCGAGGTCATCGAGCTTGACAAGACCCTGAGCGAGCTCGGCATCGCGAGGGAGCAGTTGGTGGACCTCTGCGTGCTGATGGGCACCGACTACAACGAAGGGATAAAGGGAATTGGGCCGAAGAAGGCTCTCAAGCTCATCAAGGAGCAGGGGGACTTGGAGAGAGCGCTCGCGGCCTTGGGGGCCGAGATTCCCAGGTACGAGGCTGTGAGGAGGATCTTCATTGAGTTCGAGAAGACCGACGACTACAGGGCGGACTGGAGGCCGCCCGAAAGGGAGAGGGTCCTGGAGTTCCTGTGCGAGGAGCATGACTTCTCCAGGTCCCGCGTCGACAACGCCTTGGGAAGGATCGAGGCGAAGGAGAGGGAGAGAAGGTCCTCCGGTCCGGCCCAGAGGAGCCTAGACCTGTGGGGCTGAGGGATTTCACACGCTTCCTTACGACGGGTGTCGGGGGGGCGGGACCGAGGGCCGAAGGGGTCATTATCAAACAGTAGCCAGAACCCCTATACTTTTAAAAGGGGTAAAGGGTATTAGAGGTCCGAAGGGACGGCGATGATAAAGCAGGTCCAACCCACTTATGCGCCAGCGGAGCTTGAGAAGAAGATAAGGGATTTCTGGGAACGAACGAACGCTTACAAGAAGACGAAGGAGCTCCGATCTACTGGAGCGGATTTCTACTTCGTTGACGGACCGCCGTACACCACCGGCGCGATCCATCTCGGGACCGCCTGGAACAAGACCCTGAAGGACACGATCATCAGATTCAAGAGGATGCAGAGGTTCAACGTGAGGGACCAGCCGGGCTACGACATGCACGGCCTCCCTATCGAGGTGAAGGTTGAGAGATCGATAGGCGTCAAGAGCAAGAAGGAGATCGAGGAGTACGGAATCGACAGGTTCATCAGCACCTGCAAGGAGTTCGCGGTCGACTTCCAGAAGAAGATGACCGAGCAGTTCAAGGAGCTGGGCGTGTGGATGGATTGGGAGAATCCCTACATGACCATCAGCCAGGACTACATAGAGGCTGCGTGGTGGACCCTGAGGAGAGCATACGATCAAGGGCTCCTGCTGACGACCGATCGCGTCCTCTCCTGGTGCCCGAGATGCGAGACCGCTCTCGCGGAGGCGGAGATAGAGTACTGGGATGAGAAAGATCCCTCGATATACGTGAAGTTCCCCCTCCGGGACGAGGACGACGTCTCCCTCCTCATCTGGACGACGACCCCCTGGACCCTTCCGGCGAACCTCGCGGTAGCGGTTCATCCAGATTTCACCTACGCCAAGGTGAGGTTCGTCCGCTCGACTGGGGAGTCGGAGATGGTCATCGTGCTCGAGGAGCTCGCCGAGGAGGTCGGCTCCCTCGGGGACTGGGAGGAGCTGGAGATCATGGAAGTCATCGAGGGCGACGATCTGGTCGGCCTCGAGTACGTTCCTCCCTTCTTCGACGATGTGCCGTATCAGAAATCCGTCACCGGGAAGTGGGTGCACCGGGTCATTCCCTCGAAGACAGTCACCTCGGAGAACACCGGCATGGTGCACATCGCACCTGGTCACGGCCCTGAGGACTTCGAGCTCGGGCTCGAGTTCGGGCTCGACCCCTTCTGTCCGGTGGACGAGATGGGGAAGTTCAGCAAGGACGCCGGGGAGGCGCTCGCCGGAACCCCGGTCAAAAAGGCGAACCCGGTCATCGTCGAGAAGCTCGTGGAGAAGGGACTCATGTTCTACAGCGGCGCGCTCGACCACCGCTACGGTCACTGCTGGCGCTGCGACTCGCCGATCATCTTCAGGACGACGGGGCAGTGGTTCCTGAGGGTGACTCAAATAAAGGACACCATGCTGGAGGAGATCGACAGGGTCCGATGGACCCCGGACTGGGCCGGGTCCTCGAGGCAGTACGATTGGACGGTCAACGCCAGGGACTGGTGCATATCGAGGCAGAGATACTGGGGCATTCCGCTTCCTGTCTGGCGATGCAAGTGTGGGGAGATTAAGGTAATAGGGTCAATCGCGGAGCTGAAGGGCGCCGAGGGGTTCAGGGAGGGGATGGAACTCCACCGACCCTGGATCGACGCCGTCCTCCTCAAATGCGACAAGTGCGGGAGCACGATGAAGAGGATCCCGGACGTCCTCGATGTCTGGTTCGACTCGGGCGTTTCCACCTGGGCCCAGCTCGGTTTCCCCGGGACGAGGAAGGAGCTGGACAGGTGGTGGCCGGCGAAGTGGATCACCGAGGCGCACGACCAGACGAGAGGATGGTTCTACTCCCAGCTCGCGGCGGGATGCATCTGCTTCCAGCGGGCTCCGTACGAGTCGGTGCTCATGCACGGCTGGGTGCTCGACCCGACCGGGCAGCCGATGTCGAAGAGCCGAGGGAATGTCATCGAGCCTGAGGAGATCATCAAGGACTACGGCGCTGACGCTCTCAGGTTCTACATGATGAGAAACAACGCGCCCTGGGAGGATATCGCCTTCCAGTACGACGGGGTGAAGAACGCCAGGAAGACGCTCAACGTCCTCTGGAACATCTGCAACTTCGCCACCACTTACATGGTCATGGACCGGTTCGATCCCGCGACCGTGAGCGCGGACTCGATCCGGCCGAGGCTGAGACCGGAGGACCGATGGCTCGTCTCGAGGACGGAGAGGCTCAAGAACGAGGTGACGAGGCATTTTGACACATTCGAGCTACACAAGGCCATCAGGGCGCTCGAGGAGTTCATGCTCGAGGACCTCAGCCGGTGGTACGTTCGCCTGATAAGGGATAGGATGTGGAAGGAGGAGGGGGACGTGGATAAGCTTGCGGCGTACAGGACGTTGTACGACGCGCTCATGTCGCTCGACCGCCTTCTCGCCCCGTTCTGCCCCCACCTCACCGAGGAGATCTATCAGAACCTGGACGGCAGCCGGGGATCCGTTCACATGCTGGACTGGCCCACGCCGGACCTGACGAAGGCGGACGACCGCCTCGAGGGGACGATGAAGACCGTCCAGGAGATCGTGGAGATCGTGACGAGGGAGCGCCAGGCCCGGGGGGTGAAGCTCCGATGGCCCCTCCGCAAGCTTGCGGTCAAGACCTCGAGCAAGGAGGGGCTGGAAGCGCTGCGGACGCTGGATAACGTTCTCGCTTCCCAAGGGAACCTGAAGGCGGTCGAGTATGTCGGTCCGGAAGAGGAGTGGAGGGACCTCATCCTCAATGTGATCCCGAACCCCCACGCCATCGGCAAGGTCTACCGCCAATGGTCGAGCAAAATAGCAATCCTTCTCAAGAGCAGGCCGGCGCTGCAGATCAAAGAGAGCGTTGCGAAGGGGGAGTACCAGCTCGGAATCGAAGGGCAGATGATCAAGATCGAGCCGAACATGGTCTCGTTCACCACCTCCCTGCCTCCTGATGTCGTCAACGTGAAGTTCTCGGAGGGCGAGGTCTACATAGACTTCAAGGTGACACCTGACATCGAGGCCGAGGGGTTCACCAGGGAGCTGGTGAGGCGCATTCAACAGATGAGGAAGGATGCGAAGCTCGACGTGGAGGAGTTCATCGTCGCAAGGGTCAAGGCGTCCACGAAACTCGTCGAGTTCTTCAAGATGTGGAAGGACTACATCTCGAAGGAGACGAGGTCAAGGGAGATCATATTCACCGACGAGCCGACGGGCGAGCTCGTGGTCGAGTGGGAGGTGGAGGGCGAGACGGTCGAGATCGGCATCTCCTCCCTCCACACGAAGGAAGCTGTGAACGAGTTCCTGAAGATAACGGGACTCGGAAAGGAGGCAGCCTTGGGACTCGCCGAGGCCGGGTACAAGACGATCGAGAACCTGAGAGGTCTGAGCGAGGAGGCTCTCTCTCAGGCGAAGGGAGTGAGCAAAGCGGATGCGAGGAAGATCGCTCACTTCCTGACGAAGAAGGAGACGGCCGAGGGACCAACCTGCCCCAACTGCGGCTCCTCAGTCAAACCGGGCAGCGAGATCTGCCCCTCCTGCGGGAAGAGCCTGATGCCGAAGGAGGGGGCGATGCCGAAGGAGAAGCTCATCCCGTACCTCCTGAGGATCCCGAGGATGAACAAGGTCAAGGCCGAGATGCTCTACGACGCTGGATTCGACAGCATCGGGAAGATCACCGCGGCATCGAGGGAGGATATCAGGGCGGTCAAGGGAATTGGGTTGAAGACCGCGGACAAGATCGTCAGCTACGCCGCCGAGGGCGGATTCGAAGTGGAAAAGGAGTGTCCCAAATGCCACTCGGGCATCCCGCCGGACGCCCTCAAGTGCCCCTCCTGTGGGGAGGAGGTCTCAGTCGAGGCCCATGAGGTCGAGGAGGAAGGGGAGGAAGCCGAGCTCCCCTCAGCGGAGGAGTTCCAGCTTGAGCAGTCGTTCACGTACCTTGTGAAGGAGGAGAAGTCCGAGCACTCCTACGCCTACTTCGTTCAGGCGATCTCACAGGGACTGAAGGGCTTCTGCGTCACACGCAACTACCCGCTCAAAATCAAGGCGAAACACAGCCTCGGCGAGACGCCGATCCTCTGGCTGTCGAACGTGGGAAAGGAGAACAGCCTGAGGCCGAAGGACCTCGAGAAACTAAGCGTCTCCCTGGAGCAGTTCCTCGGCTCCACGGAGAACGGCATCATACTGCTGGACGGCCTCGAGTACCTCATCACGAACAACAACTTCCTGACGGTGCTGAGGTTCGTGCAGTCCCTGAGAGACCAGGTTGCGATCAAACAGTCGATCCTTTTGATGGCCTTGAACCCGTCCACACTGGAGCAGCACGAGCTCAACCTGCTCGAGAAGGAAGTGGACGTGACTATCTGAGATTCTCGGTCCCGGAGGGTATCGGCGAGGACTGGCTACCTGCCCTTCTCCGAAAGGAGGAGGGAAACGACCCTCTCGAAACCAGGGACGATGTCGAAGTCCCGGAGCTCGTTCGGCCGTATCCACCTGTGCTCGGTATGCTCCCAGTCGGTGCGGACCTGGGCGTTCTTCACGCCGAAAAGGAAGGCGTGGATGGTCCAGATCACCTGCCCCGAGCGGATGAGAAGGGGTTCAGCTTCTGTAACTAGCTCGGCCTGGGTCACCCTCGCCTCCTCGGCCATCTCCTTGTAGGCTGTGTCGAGAGGTTTCTCCCCCGCCTCCACGTAGCCGCTGACGCCGGCCCACCGCCCCCGAAAGGTGCCGACCTCCTCGCTCCGTCGCAGTATCAGAATGCGGTCGCCCTTCCTCAGGACGCAGGTGACGACCTCCTTCCCTTCCACCTCCGGAAGCTCCACGGTGCCTGAGTTTCCGTCGACGATTGCCCTGTCTCCGTCCCTGAGCAACGAGATGGAAATCCTGTCAACGAGCGGAATGCCCGCCATCACCGCGCCTGTCGTCACGATGGGCTCCGCCCTCTCGTTGACTATCGCCGCGGGCAAGGTCCCCTTCTTCGCCATGTCGAGCATTGTGTACGAGCCCACGATGCTCCCCTCGCCGCAGGGGAACGCGAACACACTCCCTTTCAGATCCGCCCCCCTCGCCTCCTCCGGGGCAAGGAGCGAGCCCGTTCGGGCGTCCACGCCGCCGAGGAAGCTGAAGGGAGTGGAGAGAAGGACCGTAGGACCCTCGGCCCTTCCCTTCGAAATCGCCCTCCCTCTCAGGATCACGCGACCAACTCCAGAAGCTTCTCAGCCGAATCGCAGACGACCTTCTGAGAGCAGAGCGTCGGGAGGTAGGTGCAGGCCTTGGCGGAGTTTGTAGCGGTACACGAGAATCGCGCCTCAATCGGGGAAACGATCATGCAGGTG
>DYTM01000023.1:5555-11368 GCA_020725985.1 Methanomassiliicoccus sp. | reverse complement strand
CGATCGGCCCTCTGCAGACGGGGGACATCACCGCCGCATCGGGGAATGTCGTCTCGGAGAGCGGCTTCTATCTGAACGCGTTCGGCGTCAACGCCGTGAACATTGCCGCCGCCAAAACACTCACCTACAAAGCCGCGGGCGGGATCATGGGAATGTCCTCGGTGTTCATGAACGCCATCGCATGCAACCTCCTGGTCAACGTGGCGATCCTTCTCGCCCTTTCCTCGAAGGAGATGATAGGGAAGTTCTTCGGCATCTGGTTCCCGATCATGGCATTCGTCGCCAGCGGGTTCGAGCATTGCGTCGCCAACATGTACTTCATCCCGGCCGGGATGATGTCCCTGGCGATGCACCCCGAATACACGCTGCCGGCGGGGACTCTCCTCCCCTACTACGGAGGAGTATCGACAGGAGACTTCCTCATATGGAATCTGCTTCCGGCGACGATCGGGAACATCGTGGGGGGATTCCTCTTCATCGGGGTGGTGTACTTCTACTCCTTCCGGGGCGAGCTGCCGACCGTGTGTGCGAGCGATCTGCCAGGAGCCTCTGGCAAGAAAGAGGAAAAGAAGTAATGGCGAAGATTTCGAGGCTGGCGCTGGCAGTCGTCATATTCTGGCTCGCCATCGTGGTCTGGGTCTTTCTGATGACCCAGGACTTCTATTTTCTTCTCATCGGAGGAGGCATGGTCCTCCTTCTCTACCTCATCCCGCTGGGAATGGCGAGGCTCAATCGGGCGACCTTCAGGAACCTTGCCGACGGGTACCGCGACGAGGCCACTGAGCGGCGGATATCTGAGCTAAGCTCCGCGGACGTGGGAACGGTCATCACGGTCGAGGGCATGATCGAGGGCCAGAGTCTCCTCTGGTTGGCAAGGCCCAGGTTCAGGGTCTCGGACGGGAAGGGGGCAGTGACGGCGATGATGCTGTTCGCGCCCGCTGAAGAGCTGAGAAAAGGGGACAGGGTGAGGGTCCTCGGGGCGGTATCCAGGAGTCTCCTCAAGCCGGGGGAGGTGGCCGTAACGGCCTTCAGCATCGAGAAGGCGAAGGGGAAGAAGTAGCCGTCCCCGCCATCTTGCTCTCCGACACTGGACAGGCTACGGCTTTCATAACCACTTCGTCGTGATGACGGAAAACCTTAAAGAAGTGAACCCGATTCATCATTCGAAATGCTCAGAGAATGCAAGGTCCATGGATACTTCCGGGGGGAGAGCTGCCCGATCTGCGGCGACAAGGGCAGGTTCCTCATGAACGAGCAGGAGCTCGAGCAGATCGGGAGGACGATGGCGGGGGCGCTTCGCCACTTCCCCGAGAAGTTCGGGCTGGAGATGGATCCCCAGGGTTTCGTCAGTCTGAGGGACTTCATCGACGCGCTCAGGACCCATCAACGCAGATACCACTGGGTTCGGCCGCATCACCTCATCGCCATCATCGAGACCGATCCCAAGGGAAGGTACCAGGTGAGCAACGACCTCATAAGAGCGACGTACGGGCACACGATCGACCTGGACCTGAAGCTCCCGACTGACAACACCCCGGACAAACTGTTCTATCCCACGACGCCAGAGGAGGCGGACATCATTCTGGAGACGGGTCTGAAGCCCTCGGACAGGAAGCTCGTCCATCTGTCGAAGACTTACAAGGACGCGTTTGCAGCCGGGTCAGTCAGAACGGATTCCCCGGTCATCCTGGAGGTGGATGCGAGGAAGGCGGTGCAGGACGGTCTTCGTATACAGAAGGCAGGAAGGACCGTCTATCTGGCGGAGAAAGTTCCCGCGGATTACCTGAAGAGAGCGACCGAGGAGCCGGGCGAAGAGGGGGACGGCACAGCCTCGGGATGATTTGGTGCATTTTCGCCGACCGCCCCGATAACTAGATTATCCCTCCCCTCAACTGCCGATCGATGTTCGTGCGGGCCGACCGCCTCCTCGGCGGCGCGAAGGGCCTCCGGGGGCCGAAACACATCATATCCTTCTACTGGGACGAGTTCGTCCCCCATCTCGAGGTCTTCGATCATATCGAGGGGAAGGTCGTGGAGGAGGATCTCTCCCGAGTCGATATGCTTGTGTCTGAGGAGAAGAGGTGCGTCGGGCGATTCGACGATGACGGCCACCATCCCTGCCCTACTGGAGCGATTGTGAGAACCTTCGACCAGTGCCCCACCTGCGCGTCCCCGTGGATCCCGGTCCAGGAGTGCATCTTCGAGCCGAGGTGCAACGGTGAGATCTGCGACTGCGATTTCTGCAGGAAGAAGCATCTGGTCTATGCGGCGTTCATAGGCGATGCCGTCAAGATCGGGATGACGGGGAGCTCGAGGCTCCGGACCCGCGGGATCGAGCAGGGCGCAGACGCGATCGCTCCCCTGGTCATATGCGAGGGCAGACTGGAGGCGAGGAGATCGGAGAGGGAGATATCGAGGGCGCTGAGGCTGACCCAGCAAACCTCGTCCGTTGCGATCTCGCGGCGATTTCTCCCCTCCCCGCCCCGTTCCCGGATCGAGCTCTCCCACGCCCACATCCTGAGGGAGCTGGAGAGGCGCAGGTACGCGGTCGTAGACGAGGTACATCATCTGGACGCCTACCCCATCATGCGGCATCTGGACGCGCCGCTCCTCCCCCTCTCCACCGCCGGGGAGCATTCGGGAAGGGTCGTAGGGATGAAGGGCGGGCACATGCTGTACGAGGAGGCGCGCTCTGGCAAGCCGAAAGTACTCGAGGTCGCAGACCTTCCAGGCAGGTTCATCGAGCCTCCCCGCGAAAGGGATAATAGGGTGCAAGAAGATGCCCTGTACCGCCAATCGGACCGGGATGACAGGGGCTGCAGTGAATGTCTAAGATACTCACACCAGACGAGCTGACAGAGCGATTCGGAAAGCTGTTCTGCAAAGGAGTCATAACGCTTGTCGACGAGGAGAACGGGATCGCCCGGATAGTGGAGGATTGCATCGCAAAGGGCCCGGTTGAATGGGACGCGGTCAACAGGAAGAGGGCCGGCGGGATAATCACCGACGTCCGGATCGAAGGAACGACGATCATCATGGACACGATCATTGGGGAGAAGGAGGTCAAGTTCGGTCCGGCCTCGAAGGACCTCGGCGGCCAGGGCCTCAAGGCCCTGAGGGTGGAGGGAGACAGGGTCAAAACCACCTGGGTGGGTCTGGCAGGTGCGAGCATCGGGATCGGGGCGTGCCTCCCTCAGGGCCCGGGGACCCTCGAGGCCGAGTATCCCGACGACATCAAGATCGGAGGGGCGCATAGGATCGAGGTCACAATCACCACCCCGAAGATGGTCCGGATGGTCTTCGCGGTGGACGACACCGACACGAAGGAGAAGGGGGCTTCGTGGGCGATGATGCTCAAGCTGGCGCGATCCTGTCCTTTCGGGCATTTCCTTGAGCACAAGATCATCCAGCTCAACCCGAACGTCCCTGAGAAGACGACGAACTGCGTCTCGGTCGGCGTTTCATTCGCCGCCGAGGAGCGGGACATCCAGAAGTTGATGGACTATGTCGTCAAGTATGTAACAGAGAACACGATCTCGGCGAACACCACTCTTGCCGTATTCCAGGGGCTGCGGATTTCGAAGGAGCTTTCGGACTACGGCCTCGAGGCGAAGAGGAGCATCCTGACCTTGGAGAAGGCTCGGGAGGTGGCGGGTAGGAACGGCGTCCGGCTGATCGAGATCACCGGCAAGCGGGGAACGATCGGGGCGGTGGCGGGCATCGGATGCTTCGATCTCGGGCTGGTCGCGTCCTCGCTTCCAGAGGACTTCGAAAAATAGATATATCGCGACGGAATGTGATGAGGTCTTGAGCCCCCAGGAGGCGGAACCCATCCGGAACGAGATATCAAGGGTCATCTCCAACACTGCCTATCAGACATACGAGCGGAGGCTGCTGAAGGAGGTTCGGGAGCACGAGATCCCGTCGCATATAGCGATCATAATGGACGGCAACCGGCGGTTCGCCAGGGAGTTCGGGCTTCAGCCGAACGAGGGGCACATAAAGGGCAAGGACAAGCTCGAGGAGCTCATGGAATGGTGCCTCGAGCTCGGGGTCAAGATCCTCACCGTGTACGCCTTCTCCACCGAGAACGTCACGAGGACACCATCCGAGGTCGAGTACCTGATGAACCTCTTCGAGGAGAACTTCAGGAAGCTCGGGGATGATGAGAGGATCCACAAGCACAAGATCAAGGTGACCGTTCTTGGGCAGAGGGATCTCCTGCCGGAGAAGGTGAGGAAGGCGATCGAGTATGCCGAGGGGAGGACGGCCGGATACGACCAGTACTTCTACAACATCGCCGTCGCCTACGGAAGCCGGCAGGAGATCATCCAGGCGATCAAGCAGGTGGCGGAGAAGGTGAGGAAGGGGGAGTTGAAGGTGGATGAGATCGACGAGAAAGTCTTCTCGAACTTCCTCTACACTGCGGACTTCCCGGACCCGGACCTGGTGCTCCGCACCTCCGGGGAGGAAAGGGTCTCGAACTTCCTCCTCTGGCAGCTTGCGTATGCAGAGCTCTATTTCACGGACGTTTACTGGCCCGGCTTCAGGAAGATCGACTTCCTGAGGGCGATCAGGACCTATCAGCTGAGGCAGCGCCGGTTCGGGAAGTGAGCGTTTAAGTACTCCTCCTTTCATGAATCCGGCAGCGGAGGTGGCGAGCTGGCGAAGGAGGACCTCATCCTCATCCACGCCCCGAGCGTGTACGACTTCAGGAAGCAGCCGATCTTCTACGGGCCCGTGAGTGATCTCGTTCCCTCCACGCCAGTGTTCGAGATGTACCCTTTCGGGTTCACCACCATCGCGGCACACCTCCACGACGAGGGGTACAGGGTCCGCATCGTCAACCTGGCGAGCCTCATGCTTTCCAATAGAAACCTTGACGTCGAATCGCTCCTGAGGAGGCTGAACGCAGAGGTGTTCGGGATCGACCTCCATTGGCTCCCCCACGCCCACGGCGCCTTGGCGGTCGCGGAGATAGTCAAGCGCCTCCATCCAGGCGCCAAGATTCTCCTGGGAGGCTTCTCCTCCTCCTACTTCCACCGGGAGCTGATCGCATATCCCCAGGTGGACATGGTGATGCGCGGGGATTCAACCGAGGTCCCCGTCGGAGAGCTGATGAGCGCGCTCGAGAGGGGAAGCGACCTCGCCGAGGTGCAGAACCTCACCTGGAAGGAGGCCGGGAAGGTGAGGGAGAATCCCCTGTCCTTCGTCCCCGGCGATCTGGACTACCTGGACATCGACTACGGCTGGATGATCCGGTCTGTGATCAGGCACCGGGATCTGGAGGGGTTCAAGCCCTTCAAGGACTGGGACCGCTACCCCCTCACAGCGGTCTTCTCGGCGCGGGGCTGCTCGATGAACTGCGTGGTCTGCGGCGGCTCCTGCTCCGTGACGAAGAATTTCCTTGGAAGATCGAGGCCCGCTTTCAGAGGCCCCGAGAAGCTCGCGAGGGACGTCTACAACATCCAGTGCTATCTCGACGCCCCCACCTTCGTCGTCGGGGACCTGAGGCAGCCTGGGAAGGACTACGCAGAGCGCTTCTTCAGGGAGGCGAGGCGGCTCGGCGTGAAGAACCATCTGGTCCTGGAGGTGTTCTCGCCGGCGCCCGAGGACTTCTACCGAACGGCTTCCAGGTCCGCTGGCGGCTACTCGATGCAGTTCTCCCCGGATTCCCACGACCCCGAGGTGAGGAGGGCGCTCGGGAGGCCGTTCGACACAGCGTCTATGGAGTCGACGGTCAAGAGCGCGCTCGGCAACGGCTGCGGCCGGTTCGACATGTTCTTCATGATAGGTCTGCCAGGCCAAACCCC
>DYTM01000023.1:0-5545 GCA_020725985.1 Methanomassiliicoccus sp. | reverse complement strand
TTCATGATAGGCCTCCCGCAGCAGACGAGGGAATCAGCGCTGGCGAGCGCGGACTACGCTCGCCGCCTGTACTCGGTCGTGAACGATGACAGGAGGCTTTTCGTCTACACATCGCCCCTGGCTCCATTTCTCGATCCGGGGAGCAGGGCGTTCGAGGAGCCGGACAAGTTCGGATACAGGCTGTTCGCGAGGACGCTGGAAGAGCATCGAGCGAGGCTTGCGAGCCCTGGATGGAAATATGTTCTTTCCTATGAAACCGTCTGGATGACGAGGGATGTCATCGTGGAGACATCCTACGACGCCGCCGACCGTCTGAACAGGGCGAGGCTGGATGCCGGCCAGATCACTGAGATGGAGCTTCTCGAGCGGACGGAGAGAACCGATCTGGCGAGGAGGATGGCAAGGGAGGTCGATAGGATCCTGGCAATCCCCGACCCCGAATCCAGAACAGGAGAGCTGGAGGCCCTCAAGGAGGAGGCGGACGCCATCATGGACTCGACCATCTGCGAGAAGAGGGACCTCGAATGGAAAGCCTCGGGTGTGTATAGGAGTTTGCCGAGGGTGGTGAGCGGTCTTCTGAGGAAGAGAAACGAGTGAGGATTGGGGGCTTGCGTCCGGCTGAGGACGACGCCACTGAGGTCTCAGCCCTTCTCCCCGAGCTCCTGCGATTTCTTCGCGGCCGCGTACACAGCTTTGATCAGAGCCCCTCTCACTCCCGCTTCCTCGATGACCTTCAACCCCTCGATCGTCGTCCCTGCGGGAGAGGCGACCTGGTCTTTCAGCTCTCCGGGATGCTTCTTCGTGTCGAGGACGGTCTTCGCCGACCCGAGAACGGTCTGCGCGGCGAGAACGGTCGACACATCCCTTGGCAGCCCGGCCATGACGCCGCCGTCTGCGAGGGCCTCGATCATCACGTACACGAAGGCGGGTCCGCTTCCGCTCAGCCCCGTCACCGCGTCCAGGAGCTTCTCGTCCAGGCAGAATGCGCGACCAACCGACTCGAGGATTCTCTGAACGGTCTCCTTGTCCTCCTCCTTCGCGTACTTGCCCGGGGCGTAGCCCGACGCGGACGCCCCGACGAGGCAGGCGTGGTTGGGCATGACCCTGATCACCCGGACCCCGTGATTGAGCCGGGATTCTATGTATCCGATCTTGATCCCGGCGGCGATGGAGATGATCAGGTTCTCAGAAGAAAGGTACGGCTTCAGCTCCTCGAGCACAGGGGCGACGATGTTGGGTTTCACCGCGAGAACGATGATCTTCGAGGACTTCACCACCTTGGTGTTGTCCTCGGTCGTCTGCACGCCGATCGTGCGGGATATGAAATCCCTCCTCTCTGGTATGATCTCGCTCGCGATGATATCCTCCTTCTTCGCGAACCCCGCGGAGATGATCCCTCTCATCAGCGCCTCGGCCATGTTGCCCGCGCCCACGAATCCAATCTTCTTGCCCATCTTTCCGCCTCCCTGTGCCAATGCTTGTCAGTAGGTAGTCTCCATCGTGACCATCATATATAAAACAAATTGGAGTGCCCGCCGCCTCGGGCATTCTCCAGCATCGGTTTCATCGCTCGAGCGCCTTGAGTATCTCCCTCATGAAGGCGGGGAGGTCGGGGGGTCTTCTGGAGGTGATGAGGTTCCTGTCGACCACAACCTCCTCGTCCTTGAATCTCGCCCCGGCGTTGATCAGATCATCCTTTATCGCGACGACAGATGTGGCCTTCCTCCCCTTCAGCACTCCAGCCGAAACGAGGACTGATCCGCCGTGGCAGATGGAGGCGACGACCTTTCCGCTCTCGAAGAGCTTCCGGACGAACTCATTGACCTTCGAGTACCGCCGGAGCCTGTCAGGAGCCCAGCCTCCCGGGATGACGACGCCGTCGAAGTCGGTCGCGTCCGCCGAATCTATCTGAACGTCCGGCTTCGCCTCGTATCCGTGCTTGCTCTTGTACATGTCGCTCCCGGTGCCGACGATCACTGGCTCATGTCCAGCCTCCCGAAGACGAAGGAGGGGATACCAGAGCTCAAGGTCCTCGTAGTCGTTCTCGACAAGAATAGCGATTCGCTTGCCCAACCGATCACCGTCAGTGGCTACGTTGCCGGATACTTATATCACTGCTGTCAGGGGCGGCTGTTCTTCGCTATTTCGCGGTAACTACTCCGAAAACCGCTTCCCCCGTCCCGAAGACAATCCAGTCGCCATGCAAGCGCTTCCCATACCACGTAGTCTAGGAAGGTCTTTCATGGAAAATTTAAATAAAGGCAGCTTGTTGTGGCTGCGATGCTCGTAGAGGACTATCTGCCGGTCGCGGTTTTCGCGTTGGTGGTGATTCTCTTCCCGGTGCTCGCATTCTACGCGTCCCGCTTCTTCCGTCCGACGAAACGAATGGCGCAGAAAGAGATGACCTATGAGTGCGGCGAGGTGCCGATCGGGCAGGCGCAGATTCAGTTTCATTTCCAGTACTACATGTTCGGTATCATCTTCGTCATCTTCGACGTGATCACCGTTTTCCTGATGATATGGGCCCTCGCGTTTTCCGGGCTCTCCGATCTTGCCAAGATATACATGGCCGTTTTCTTGTCAATTCTCCTCATCGGGGTCTCGTACGCACTGAAGAAGGAGGAGATCATCTGGATCTGAGGCTCGCGCCGAACGCCATCGCCATGAGCGCAAAGGAGTTCATGGAGTGGTCGTCGCAGGTCTTCGACGAAGTGATGCGCGCGAGCGGCGTGAAGAGGGGCGTGGATAAGATCACCCGGCCAATATGGAGCTGGGCGCTGCGCAATTCCCTTTTCCCTCTGCACTTCGGGATCGCGTGCTGCGCGCTCGAGATGGCGGCGGCCTCCGCCCCCCGCTGGGACGCGGAGAGGTTCGGCTTCGTCTTCCGTTCGTCTCCGAGGCAGTGCGACGTCCTTCTCGTCAACGGCTGGATCACCTCTAAGCTGCGGCCTGACCTGCGGAGGCTGTACGAGCAGATGCCCGAACCCAAGTGGGTCGTCGCGATGGGGGAGTGCGCGATCTCCGGCGGCCCGTGGTACGATTCATACAACGTCGTTCAGGGAGTGGACACGTTCATTCCAGTTGACATACACATACCGGGATGTCCCCCGAGGCCGGAGGCGATGCTCGACGGTTTCCTGAAGCTGCAGGACAAGATCAGGCATTCGACCAAGGGGACCTTCCTGGAGGACTGAGGGGGAATGGTGGAGGAAAGTGGGGATTCATCCGATCGGAAGTTCTCCGAGAACGCCATCGTGGACTTGGTGAGAGGGAAGTTCCCGGAGGGCGTGACGATCGGCGGAATCGGACCGAGAAGGATCAACGCCAGGGCGGACAGGGCGGCTCTGTACAAGCTCTGCGAGTTCCTGAAGGGCGATCTCGGCTTCGAGCACGTCTCCTCCGTCTCGGGCGTGGACCGGGTGGATCTCTTCCAGGTCGTCTATCACATCTCCTCTTACTCCAATCGTTGTCTTCTCGAAATCACAGTTGACATTCCGACGGACGATCCGGAGATCGATTCGATAGCGCCCCTCTGGGGCGGCGCCGACTGGCATGAGCGGGAAACTTACGACATGTTCGGGATCAAGTTCCGGAACCATCCCAGGATGGAGAGGATATTCCTTCCCGAGGACACCCATTACTTCCCGTTCCGGAAGGACTTCAAGCTGTGGAGGCGGTAGCATGGCCGAGATGTGGATCAACATGGGACCCCAGCACCCGATGACCCACGGTCTGTGGAACCTAAGGGTGAAGGTGGACGGGGAGACCATCATCGAAGCCGAGCCTGTCGTCGGGTACCTTCACCGAGGATGGGAGAAGCTCACCGAGAACCGGACCTACCCCCAGATCATCCCACTTTCCGACAGGCTTTGCTATGGAGCGTCGATGTCATGGAGCCACCTCTACTGCCTGGCGGTGGAGGAGCTCATGGGGGTGGAGGTGCCGGAGAGGGCCGAGTACATCAGGGTCATCGTGCTCGAGCTGCAGAGGATCGCCTCGCACCTCATGTGGATCGCCGCCTATGGCACCGACCTGGGACTGCTGACGGGCTTCACCTACGCCATGAGGGAGCGGGAGCTCTTCCTGGATTTGCTTCAGAGTGTCACCGGGGCGAGGATTACCTACAACTACCCGAGGATCGGGGGGGTGAGGAACGACCTCCCGGCGGAGTTCGAGAGGGACTGCCTGAGGGCCCTGGACTTCTTCGAGAAGAAGCTCGATGAGTACGAGCTCATCTACGACGGCAGCAAGATATTCCTGATGAGGACCCAGGATGTCGGCGTTCTGACTCCGTCGGACGGGATGAACCTCGGCGTCACCGGCCCGAACCTGAGAGGGAGTGGGGTGAAGGTGGACCTCCGCAAGACCGATCCGTATTCGGTCTATGACGAGCTCGAATGGGACATGTGCACCCATCCAGACTGTGACTGTTATGCCCGGTACAGGGTGAGAATGGAGGAGATGAGGATGAGTGCCTATATTGTGCGGCAGGCACTCAGCAAGATGCCTCCCGGACCGTTCAGGGTGAAGCCTCCGAGGAATGCGCCTAAGAGGACAGCAGTCGCCCGTGTTGAGGACCCGAGGGGGGAGGGGCTGATGTATGTCATCGGGGACGGGACTGACAAGCCATACAGGCTGAAGGTGCGGAGTCCGATCTTCGTCTCGGTCTCAGCCGTTCCGGCTATACTGAGAGGCTACAAGGTGGCGGACGTGCCGGCGATCATGGGATCGATCGACATGTGCCTGGGAGAGACGGACAGGTGAGGAAATGGACTTGTACGGATTCACTGAGGGGATTGTGACCTGGCTGGTCGGGATAGTCAACTATCTCCTGAACTGGCTGGGCGCTCACGGCCTGGCAATCTGGCTCGGCGGCCCCGACGTGATCCGGTTCCTCACCATCACTGCCGAGGTCATCGTCGTCTTCGCGGTGGGCTTCCTCATAGCGATCACGATGATATGGCAGGAAAGGAAGACGCTCGGGAGGCTGATGGACCGGAGGGGAGCGATGGTCGTCGGCCCGGCGGGGTATTTCCAGAACATCGCCGACGGCCTCAAGACCTTCCTCAAGGAGATCATCGTTCCCCGGAACGCTGAGAGGACCGCCTACAACTGGGCCGTCGTCATCATGATCGCCTCCTCCCTCTTCCTTCTGGCCGCCATCCCCCTGAGCGACCGGTTCTATCTTTCTGATTTGGACGCCGGGCTCCTTTTCATCTTCGCGATCTTCAGCATCACCCCCTTCGCTATCCTTATCGGAGGGTGGGCCTCGAACAACAAGTACTCTCTGATCGGGGGAATGAGGTCCGCCGCCCAGCTGATCAGCTACGAGGTTCCCCTGCTCCTCTCGATGGTGGGCGTGGTTCTCCTCACGGGGAGCCTCAACATCGGCGATATCGTCTCGGCACAGCAGGAAGTGGGCTGGTACATCGTCCCGCAGTTCATCGGCTTCGTTGTTTTCCTGATAGCCATCGTGGCGGAGGTGGAGAGGATCCCGTTCGACCTGCCGGAGGGCGAGGCGGAGCTGGTGGAGGGGTGGTGGACC
>DYTM01000236.1 GCA_020725985.1 Methanomassiliicoccus sp. | reverse complement strand
GAGGTTCTTCATCTCCATGATCTTGTCGAAGAGGAAGCTGTGCCCCTTGTAGACGAATTTGTCCGTGGCCTGGTCCCACTCGTACACCGTGTTGGTGATGAGCTCGTTCGTCTCCGGCTCGAAACCCACTATCTCGATGACCTGCTTGATCCTTCTGACGAGGTCGGTTCCCACTCTTGCGTGAGTCTGGATGACGACATTTCTCAACGCCGTCAGCAGGATTCTCGGGCAGTTGATCGGAGGGTTCTCGAGACGGTTGGGCATCGATTTGACCGAGTCGGCGTGCATCGTCGAGTAGGTCGTGTGACCGGTGGCCATCGCCTGGAACATGATGTAGGTCTCCTTCCCTCTGACCTCTCCCACGATGATGTAGTTGGGGCGCTGCCTGAGGGACGCCCTCACGAGATCGTACATGTCGATTTCCCCCGCGGACTTGCCGTCCGGGCCTCTCTCCCCGACGCCGGTCCTCGTCGTGCCGGGGATCCAGTTGTCGTGGGGAAGGTTGATTTCCCTGGTGTCCTCCATGGTGACGACCTTCGCGCCCGGCGGGATGAAGAGCGCGACCGAGTTGAGTGTCGCAGTCTTCCCGCTCGCGGTCCCTCCGGCGATGATCGCCGACTCCCCGTGTTCGACCCCGAGCCAGAAGTACGCGACCATCTCAGGGCTCGCCGTGCCGAACTTGATGAGCTCGACCGGGGTGAACGGCTTCTCCTTGAAGCGTCTGATCGTGAATGTGGAGCCTCGTGTGGTGACCTCTCTAGAGTAAGTCGCCTGGACACGATGCCCCTCTGGAGTCGTGCCGTCCAGGATCGGGTTCGACACGGATATCTGCTTCCCGCATCTCTGTCCAAGCGCGACGACGTACGAGTTCAACGCCTCTTCATCCTGGAACTTGAGCGAGGTCTTGATGCTCTCGTATTTTCTGTGGAAAAGGAAGAAGGGGATGTCCACGCCGTCGCAGGAGATGTCCTCGACGTTCTCGTCCTTGATGAGCGGATCCACCGGGCCGTACCCGACGAAGTCCCTCGTGATGTAGTAGCCGATCTTCTTCCTCGCCAAGGGATCTATCTTGATCCCCCGGCTCTCAATGTACGACTCGACGCTTTCGGAGAGGTACTCGTCCTTGTCGAGCTCGGTGAGCTTGTCCCATTCGTACCCGAGCGTTCTGCGCAGCGTATCCTTGATGAGCGCCAGCAATTTCTGCTCCTTCTCGCTCAGCGCAGGCTCCAGGGGCTCGAGAAGGTACTCGCTCGTTTGTTTGTCGAATGTGACCCTGACATAGCTGTACGGCTCTGCGACCGGATAGACCTCAGTGACCTCGATGTTGGGATCCTCGATATCAGGGATTTCGGTGATGATCGACCCCCTCCCCTTGGACCACTCGATCCTCTGGGCGACCTCCCCGGCGGGGAGCCTAATCCTCGAGGCCTTCCCCAGGGCGACCCTGCGCAGGAACTTGAGATAGGAATCCCTCATCCTCTCCCTGAGCGTCGACTCTCCCATGAGCTCGCCTGGGAAGCCCGCCTCCGGGCCCGCGCCTTCTCCACCCGGCGCCCCTGCCTCCGTCGCCTTACGCACCTCGGCCTTCTGCATTATGACACCACGTTGAACTCACACCTGAACCGAGACCTCCACGAAGGCTCGGTCGTAATCTACCGTCCCTGCGTTCTTTATCCAGAACCTCACAATCGAGACATCATCATCTACTTCTACAGCTGTTACAGTATAATCCCCCGCGCTCAGCCCGGCCCTTGAACACAGATCAGCGAGGTAGCTCTGCCATGCGTCTGCGTACTGGGTTCTCATCGTGATGTTCAGGTCGTCATCGCCGTCCTCAAGAGCAAAGCTCTGCATGTCGAGGTAGACGAGCCTCATGTTGAGACCGAC
>DYTM01000235.1 GCA_020725985.1 Methanomassiliicoccus sp. | reverse complement strand
GCGGGGAGAAGGTCATCATCACCTCCCCGGAACTGCTTGAGCTGGCGCTCGACGGCCGAGCCGGAACGCATATCGTTCGGTAGGTGGAGAGATGTCGCTGACGATCGAGGAGCAGATCAAGGCGATCGAGGAGGAGATTTCCTCGACCGACTACAACAAGGCCACGCAGCTCCACATCGGTCGGCTGAAGGCGAAGCTTGCGAGGCTCAAGGGGGAGCTGGAGAAACGCAGATCGACCACCATTGCCGGAAAGAGGTACGGGGTCAAGAAGTCCGGGAATGCAACGGTCGCGCTCATAGGGTTCCCGAGTGTCGGCAAGTCCACTCTCTTGAACAAGCTCACGAACGCAAAGAGCGAGGTCGGCGACTACCAGTTCACGACCCTCGACGTCGTGCCGGGGATGCTCTACCAGGACGGCGCGAAGATACAGGTCCTCGATCTCCCGGGCCTGATCAAGGACGCTTCGAAGGGGAGAGGGAGGGGAAAGGAGGTGCTCTCGGTCGTGAGGTCCGCAGACCTGATCGTTCTCCTCCTCGACGTCTTCGAGACCGAAGTAGGAGTCCTGGTGAGGGAGCTCGAGACGGCAGGGATGAGGCTGAATCAAGACCCTCCTGACGTGGTCGTCACGAAATTGGAGAAGGGCGGGGTGACGGTCAAGTCCACCGTCGAGCTGACAAAGATGGATGAGGAGACGGCCGAAGCCGTCGTCTCGGAATACGGATTCATAAACGCCGAGGTCGTCATAAGGGAAGACATCACCGAGGACCAGCTCATCGACGTCCTCGCGGGGAACAGGATATACTCAAAGGCAATCGCCGTCGTCAACAAGATCGATCTGGTGAGCGCCAGGGAACTGAAGAGGATAAGGGAGAAGCTCGGCTTCCTTTCCCCGATCCTCATCTCGGCGGAGAAGGAGAAGGGTCTCGATGAGCTGAGGAGTGCGATATTCCGCAAACTCGATCTGATCCGGATCTACATGAAGCCCCAGGGCGCGGAGGCGGACATGAAGGAACCCCTGGTCGTGAGGAGGGAGAGTACGGTCGGGGACGTTTGCGACCACATCCACCGCTCGTTCCGACGGAACTTCAGGTACGCCAACGTCTGGGGGAAAAGCGCGAAATTCCCGGGCCAGATGGTTGGCCTCGACCACAGACTGAAGGACGGGGACATACTCTCGCTCATCGTCAGAAGGTCGGAAGGGGAGTAGGCATCTACAGAACCTAGAAAAGGGGAAAGGGGAATAACCCAACCGATGAGGCCGCAGGTTCTGAGATCCCTTTTAGAGTCGTACATGAGCGAGGAGCAGAGGAGACGCCAGGGCTACCGGGGCATGTCCACCATTGCCGTTCACGCGGGGGAATGGAAGGACGAGTTCACCGGCTCGGTCGCAACACCGATCTTTCAAACCTCCACCTTCTACTTTCCCACGGACGATCCGAGCACCTGGGAGGGCCAGGTTCCTGACGGCTCATACATCTACACGCGTTACGGGAATCCGACGGTGAGAGCGGTCGAAGACAAAGTGGCGGCGATGGAGGGCGCCGAGAAGGGCCTTGCGTTCTCGTCAGGAATGGCCGCGATCACGACGACGCTCCTCTCCCTTCTGGAGAAGGGCGACAGGATCGTCTCGGTCGAGGACGTGTACGGCGGAACGTTTTCCTTCATGAAGAACGAGCTACCGCGGCTCGGGGTGAAGGTCGACTTCGTCGACTCCACGAGGACCCCCGAGATCATCGGCGCGATCGAGGAAGGCGCCAAGGTCGTCTACCTCGAGTCGCCGACCAACCCGATGCTCAAGATAGTGGACGTCCCGACAGTGGCAGGGGCGGCCCATGATAGGGGCGCGGTCGTCATCATGGACAACACCTTCTCCACGCCGGTCAACCAGA
>DYTM01000234.1 GCA_020725985.1 Methanomassiliicoccus sp. | reverse complement strand
CCCTGACGGTCTTCCCCGACTCCCGAATGGGAGAGGATTGTCTCCAGGCATCGGGGTATCGGTCTCTCGGACAGACCAGATCGTGCCAATCCCTCCCTTCAACCTCCGCCTTCCCGTATCCAGACAGTCTCTCGGCCTCCTCGTTGAAGGCCACAACCCTCCCTGAGGAGTCGAGGCCGATCACCATCACGTTAGCGGTGCGCATCAGGCTCTGAATGTAGTCCTCCGACCTCCTGATTCGTGACCTCTGCGAGAAAGATATCAGCCCCAGAGCAGCGACGATCCACACAACCATGATGGTCGTCACCCTATTGGCAAGGGCGATCTCGGAGGCGCCTCCGGAGGAGAGGGCGAACCCGAGAACAAGGAGGATCGTGACGGAGCATGCGACGCCCAACTGCGCGCGGCTCTTCGGCAAGGTGAAGCTGATCAGCAGAGGGATCAGGTAGAGGATGCCTGCGGCGTATCCCGTCTCGGTCGTCAGATCGATGAGGAATATCAGAGAGATGAGCGCGCAGATCGAAGCGACCCTGACAATATATGAGACGAACGCCTTTCTAAGCATCTGTCGCCGCCTCCCATCGTTCACAGCCAGAGCAGATGAAGTGAAAGCTCGATGGTCGGCCCGCAGCGCCTCGTGCAGCAGCTCTTCCCTCCTTCTCGAGGCAGCGGACCTGGGAGTTCGGCGATCGAGGAAGCATCGCTCCAAGCAGCCCCCTGTGTCTCTTATAGGAAATGAATATGGTCTCTGAACGATTATAATACCGCTCGTCGCTCCACTTGGGAAGAAGTCGAATTCGGCTGCAGGGAGATCCGTAGGTCAGCCCTCAGGCTTCGCTTCCATCGAGCAGGAACTGGCCTCGGGGAACGTAGATCTCGAATCTTGCGCCTTTGCCGTGGACGCCGTTCTCGTATATCGTCATTCCGGTGATCACGAGTATCTCCTTCACCAGGCAGAGGCCGCGACCCTGACGCCCGGCGATCATCGGAGAGCGAACCGCGGAACCCTCGAGCGCCCTCCGATTCGACAAGTCTAAGGCATTGTAGAGCGGTAGAGTGGACGGCGCCGAAAGATGTGGGTGACCAAGAGATCCGGTGAGAGGGAGGAGTACGACGAGGGGAAGGTGAGGCGAGCCGTCCTCAGATCCGGAGCCGGAGAGGCGGAGGCGGAAGAGATACTGGAAAAGGTCCGCCAGGTGCTCTATGACGGAATCCCGACCGAGCAGATCTACAGACTCGTAGGAAGGCTCCTGGACAGGAGGAGAGCGATCAGGTACGGCCTCAAGGGAAGCATCCTTCTTCTCGGGCCGGAGGGGCATCATTTCGAGCTTCTTGTCGCGAGACTGTTCCAGTCGATGGGCTACTCGGTGAAGACGAACGAGAAGGTGATGGGACGATGCGTCCCGCACGAGGTCGACATACTCCTTGAGAAGGGCGGGAAGAGACTCATGGTCGAGTGCAAGTTTCACAATTCACCCGGAGCAAAGTGTGCCATTCAGACCGCTCTCTATACCTACGCGAGATTCCTCGACCTGAGCGAATCCGTCTCCTTCAGCGCTCCGTGGCTCGTCACAAACACGAGGTTCTCGAGCGAGGTCGTCTCCTACGCGGAATGCACGGGAATGAAGCTCCTCGGCTGGAAACATCCGGAGGGGAGCGGGCTGGAGAGGCTGATCGACAAGAATCGCCTCTACCCCGTGACCGCGATGGGACTCAAGAAGGCGCATGAGAAGATGCTTCTCGACAAGAAGATCATCACCGTCCGGGATGTGGTCGACAGCAAGGACTGCCTGTTTGAGCTCCTGCCGGAGGCGAGCGCGAGCGAGGCGCTGGAGATCGCACGGGATCTACTGGGCTAGACGACCCTTTGATGGAGAACCTTTGGGCCATGG
>DYTM01000022.1:11243-11451 GCA_020725985.1 Methanomassiliicoccus sp. | reverse complement strand
GCACCATCTACCTCGCCGAAACCGCTCACCCGAAGATCAGAGCGTTCCTCAAACCCGCGATCGAGGTGCTCGCCGGCATCCCTTCGGTCGTGTACGGCTTCTTCGCCCTCATCATCCTCTCCGACTGGATCTTCTCCATCTTTCACAACACCTACAGACTGAACGCACTGAACGGCGCGATCATGCTCGCGGTGATGATGATCCCGAT
>DYTM01000022.1:6703-11233 GCA_020725985.1 Methanomassiliicoccus sp. | reverse complement strand
ATCATGGTAACCTTGGCGGAGGACGCGATGAACTCCGTGCCGAAAGAGCTTAGGGAGGCAGCATACGCTCTCGGGGCGACCAGATGGGAGACGATAAGGATGGTCATCCTCCCAGCATCCCTCTCTGGGATCATCGCCGCGATCATCCTCTCGATGGGCAGAGCGATCGGGGAAACGATGACGGTTCTCATGGCCACCGGAAACACCCCGATAGTTACGCTCGATCCTCTCTCGTCGGTCGAGACAATGACCGCCGCGATCGCGATCGAGATGGGGGAAGTGGACTTCAGGAGCCTTCATTATTCCGCCCTTTTTGCGGTCGGTGGCGTCCTGTTCGTGATCACATTCATCGTCAACTCGGTCGCCGATTTCGTCCTGTCAAGGTTCACGGAGGAGTACAAGTGAACCGCAAGTTGAAGGAGAAGGTCTACTTCCTTTCCTTCAGAGCATGCGGGGCCATCGTCGTCCTTGCCCTCTTCATAATGCTATTCTACATAGTCCAGGGAGGGATAGGCTCGATCAGCATCGAGTTCCTGACCCAATTCCCAAGGAAGGGGATGACCGAGGGTGGCATCTTCCCGACGATCGTCGGCACGGTCTATTTGATGGTCATTGTCCTGGCTTTCTCGGTGCCGGTCGGTGTTCTCTCGGCCGTGTATCTCGTGGAATACGAGACCAACGCGACCTTCAAAAGGATATGGAGAATCGCCGTCCACAATCTTGCTGGCGTTCCCTCCATAGTCTACGGCCTTCTGGGACTGGGGCTGTTCGTCATGGCACTCGATTTCGGCTTCAGTCTTCTTGCCGCGGGTCTCACCCTCGGCCTCCTGGTCATGCCCATGGTGATTGCCGCATCGCGCGAAGCCATCCAGGCGGTGCCCAAATCGGTCAGGGAGGCATCCCTCGCGCTCGGAGCCACCAAGTGGCAGACCGTCAGGCATCATGTTCTGCCTTATGCGATGCCCGGGATTCTCACCGGAATCATCCTTTCATTGTCGAGGGCAGCTGGGGAGACGGCCCCGATCCTTCTCACTGGGGCAGCCTACTACATGCCTGGCCTTCCCGATTCCCTGTTCTCTCAGTTCATGGCCCTCCCGAATCATCTCTACACGATGGCGACGCAGTCCTCCGATCTTGAAGTCACGAGGCCGATACAATACGGGACGGCATTGGTTCTCCTCCTTCTCATCGTGGGCATGAACCTGTTTGCGATCATACTCAGAAAGAGGTACAGAGAGAAGTACAGATGGTGAGATATGTCAAGTGATATAATCGTTGAAGACCTGAATGTCTGGTTCGAAGCCAACCATGCAGTCAAGAACGTCCATATGGGGATCAAAGGCAGAGAGATCACCGCAATCATCGGACCCTCTGGCTGCGGCAAATCCACCTTCATACGCAGCTTGAACCGCATGAACGACATCATTCCGAATTGCGTGGTCAAGGGGCGGGTTGCAGTCGACGGCCTCGACATCTACGATAGGAGCGTAGATGTGGTCGAAGTGCGGAAGAGGATTGGCATGGTGTTCCAGAAGCCCAATCCCTTTCCCAAGTCAGTGTACGAGAACATCGCCTTCGCACCGCGCATTCACGGTGTGCGCAAGAAGGAGGAACTCGACGCCGTGGTTGAGTGGAGTTTGAAGAGGGCGGTGCTCTGGGACGAGGTGAAGGACCGTCTGGACAAGTCCGCGTATGAGCTGTCCGGCGGGCAGCAGCAACGCCTCTGCATCGCCAGGGCCTTGGCAATCAAGCCCCAAGTGATACTCTTCGACGAGCCCTGCTCCGCACTCGATCCGATAGCGACCGCGAAGATAGAGGATCTTCTCGTCGATCTGAAGAACGATTACACGGTGGTCATCGTGACGCACAACATGCAGCAGGCAGCAAGAGTTGCAGATAGGACAGCCTACTTCTACATGGGGGAACTCATAGAGATGGGAGAGACGAGGAAGATGTTCGAGAAACCCGAGAAGAAGCTTACGGAGCAGTACATCACCGGGAGGTTCGGTTGAATGGCATCGAGGATCGTGCTCACAGTCGAGCTTGAAAGACTCAACGAGGAAGTCAGTCGGATGGGGCAATTGGCGAAGGAAGTGATCGAGAAAGCGGTCAAGACGATTGTCTCGGCCGACCCTTCGATGAAGAAGGAAGTGGAGGCGCTCGACGAGGAGATCTATCGTTTTGACACGATAATTGAGAAGCACTGCCTGGACCTGATCGCCCTTCATTCTCCGGTTGCGGGGGACTTGAGGACTGTTTCCACCTGCCTCAAGATGATCACGGATCTGAATCGAATTGGACGCTATGCCAAGGACATCGCGGAGGTCATCGACGCGTTGGAAGGCCAGAGGTATTTCAAGAGGCTCGTCAGCATTCCCTTGATGGCCAATGTTGTCACAGGCATGGTCGACGACGCCGTCGACAGCTTCGTCGCCAGGGACACTGGCAAAGCGCGGGGCCTTTTCTCGAGGGATGACGAGGTGGACGCCTTGTACGAGAGCATCTTCCGGGAGGTGCTGACATACATGATGGAGGATCCAAAGAAGGTGCCCATGGGGATGCATTTCATCCTCGTTGCCAGGTACCTCGAGAGAATCGCTGACCATTCGTGCAATATCGCGGAGAGGGTCGTGTACATGATCACAGGCGAGAGGGTCGATCCCGTTGAAAGGAAGAAGGGGAGGGAAGAGGGAAGACCATCGAACGAGCGTTCAACCTCGCACGACTTGTCGCCGTGATCATTCGAGGCGAACGCTCACTGCGATGTGCCATATCTTCCGGACCGAGGGGCGGCATCAGATCCCGACCGCCGGACTGATGTCCGGACGGATTTGCCTTCCGTCGCATTCCCCCTGGATCGCAGAAAGGGGAAAGGTCGTTCAAAACCCAGTTCTTGCCGACGACGCAGGGGTATCGTTGTCTATCTTAGCTGGCGAATCTCGTCCTGACAATGCAGGAATGTCAAAAGGTCAGGCGGATCGTCCAGGCTCCATCCCACCTTCTGATGGCCGCTTCGATCATCCTGGGCCACAAGCCTCGTTCACCCCCGAGTCATGCGCGATTCCTCAGGACCTCTCTCAACGGGTCCTTGCAGAATACGAATGACCATTGTCCCATCTAGAAGTGCAGGAATACACTAGAGGTCGACACCCGATCTCTTGTTTTCGGCGGATCTTCTCACAACTTCCGCGATTCTTCTCTTTCGCGTCTCCTCCCTCTTGGCGCTGAGCACCCAGTATGAGTATTGTGTCTGATAGGAGTATGCGAACCTGTTGAAGTTTCTCCAGGCCTCCTCGTTCTGCTTGAGGGCGGCTTCCAAATCATCCGGCAATTCAACGGGATCCCGGCTGGTGTAGGCCGAGTCCCACCTCCCGTTGCCTTTCGCCTCTTCTATCCTCGCGAAACCCGCCGGAGTCATCCTCCCGGCGGCTATCATAGACTCTGCCTTCTCCTTGTTCACCCTGGACCAGAGGCTGTCCGGTTTCCTCGCGGTGAAACGAAGAAGGAACCTTTCCTCATCAAGCCTCCGGCTCCTGCTGTCGATCCAACCGAAGCAGAGCGCTTCCTCCAGCGCTTCCTCGTAGCTCATCCCAGCTTTCCCTGTATGCTTCTTGTACTGGATCAGCCAGACCTCTTTGCTCGCGTCGTGGTTCTTCTCGAGCCATTCCCGCCATTTCCGTCGGTTCTCGAACAACAGTCCGCCGGGGTCGTCCACAGAGGAGAATTGCCGCCTTGCCTTAAATCGCTTGTCAATTCAACCAGTCGGACGGAATCCGAACTCCGCGGGAATCAGCTAGCAACCAGTTTCGGCTATCCTCGAGGAGGTTTCTTGAACCCGCTAGCCGATTCCACACGCGGTGGGTTGATGAAGTCCGCGAAGGACATCGAACTCGTCGCCTATTGTGGCTTGTACTGTCAGGATTGCCACGGCTTCAAGGGAAGGATCCCTGACCTCGCGAGGGATCTGAGAAAGGAGCTGAGGGAGGCGAAATACGATAGATTTGCGAAGATGATCTCCTCCTACGGATTCGGGCGCGACCTGGGGAAGTACGATGAGTTCTATGAGGCATTGGGAGCCATGGTGAAGTTCCGCTGCAGGAAAGGATGCAGAGATGGTGGAGGATCGCCTTACTGCGAAATCAGGAAGTGCTGCAAGGGAAAGGAGATCGAGGGCTGCTGGAAATGCGATGATTTCGAGAGTTGCGAGAAGCTCGACTTCCTCAGGCCCGTTCACGGATCGGCTGTTGTCAGGAATTTGAGCGTCCTGTCGAGGAAAGGACCTGAGATGTTTGTGAAGGGCAAGAGCCTCTGGTACAGTCCTGAGGATTGATGGATTGGAGGTCGCACTGCTATGTTCCCTGCCGTCAATTCAACCCTGCCAGTTGAGATCGCCAACACCGATTTGATGCGACATTGGCGATACGGGTGTGGTCATTGGGATGGACCGGGTGGGACGGGATTGGAGGCGACGATCTTCGTCGGCAAGGAGTCAAAGAGAGAAGCAGACGATGGTGGGGCTGCCCGGATTTG
>DYTM01000022.1:431-6693 GCA_020725985.1 Methanomassiliicoccus sp. | reverse complement strand
GAACCTACTAGGATAGCCAAGTTACCCCACAGCCCCGGAGGTGATTGTCGGAATGGAGCCTTCCGTTAAATACCTATTGCCCTCGTCATTCGGCTTCATTCTAGAAAATGTCGTATAGCGACTTCGACAAATCTTATATACCGACATTTCTTACCATCGGACATGAAGGAGCAGCTGAGAGAGAAGATCGCTGGGGACATCACTCTCTCGTCCGATGCCGGCAAGACCATCAGGAAGTGGCGCGAGGAGTTCAGCATATCGCAGCAGCGCCTCGCCAAGCATCTCGGGCTATCCCCCTCGGTCATAAGCGACTACGAATCTGGAAGGAGGAAGTCCCCGGGAATTCTCATCATCCGGAAGATCGTGAACGGGTTGATCGACATCGACGAGAAGACCGGCGGCAAGACCCTGAAGAAATACGACTTCGGGGAGAAGAGCGAGTGCATCATCAGCATGAAGGAATTCAAGACGAGTATCCCGGCCGAGGACTTCGTGAATGCGATCGACGGCGTCAATTTGACGAAAGGAGTCGAGCTCACCAGGGACATCCATGGCTACACAGTCATCGATTCGACGAAGGCGATCACCTCCCTCAGCTCGTTCGACTATCTCAGAATATACGGTTGGAGCAGCGAACGGGCATTGATATTCACAGGAGTGAAGTTCGGGCGGTCTCCGATGATCGCGGTGAGGGCCCATCCCCTCAAGCCGGCGATGGTCGGATACCACAGGCCGGAGCAGGTGGACGAGCTCGCGATCAGACTCGCGACGCTGGAGGGGTTGCCCCTCATCAAAACGGATTTGCCGATTCAGACGCTCGTCGATAGACTGGAGCGTCTCGGATAGTGGAGGTGGGGTAATGGATGTTGGAATCGTCAGCTACGGAGCTTATATTCCGAGGTACAGGATAACGCCGCAGGAGATCGGGAGGGTCTGGGGAACCGACGGGGAGATGATGAGCCGGGGGCTTCTCATCTTCAGCAAGTCCGTACCCGGCCCGGACGAGGATACGATCACGATCTCCGTGGAGGCGGCGAGGAACATGATGAAGAGGGTCTCGATCGACCCGAAGGAGATCGGGGCGATATTCGTCGGATCGGAGTCGCATCCCTACGCAGTCAAGCCTACCGGGACGATCGTCGCCGAGGCGATCGAGGCTTCGCCCGGCTTGACAGTTGCGGACTACGAGTTCGCATGCAAGGCCGGGACCGCCGCGATCCAGACATGCATGGGCATGGTCGGATCGGGAATGATAAAATATGGCGTGGCGATAGGTGCCGACACCTCTCAGGGAGCGCCGGGGGATGCTCTCGAGTACGCCGCCTCCGCGGGCGGGGCGGCTCTGCTCATCGGGGCGAAGAAGATGATCGCAAAGATCAACCGAACTTACTCGTACACAACCGACACCCCGGACTTCTGGAGGAGAGAGGGACAACCCTACCCGAGCCACGGCGGAAGGTTCACCGGGGAGCCGGCGTACTTCAAGCACATAGTCAGCTGCGGCAAGGAGCTGATGAAGTTGATGAACACGAAGCCGGGTGATTACGACTACGCGGTCTTCCATCAGCCGAACGGGAAGTTCCCCGTCCGGGTGGCGAAGCAGCTCGGCTTCACCGAGGAGCAGATCGAGGTCGGCCTTCTTACGCCCTTCATCGGGAACACCTACAGCGGCTCTGTGCCATTGGGGATCGCCGCGATTCTCGACGTCGCCAAGCCCGGGGAGAGGATATTCGCTATCGCGTACGGCTCGGGGGCTGGCAGCGACGGCTTCGATATCACCGTCACGCCGGAGATACAGAGGTACAGGAGGGATGTTGCCCCGACCGTCAGACAGCTCGTCGAGAACAAGAAGTTCCTCGACTACGCCACCTACGCGAAGTTCAAGGGCAAGATCAGGCTTGCGGGGGTGGTCAGCTGAGGCAGGTCGCAATCATCGGAATCGGGGACACGAAGTTCGGAGAGCTCTGGGATCTGTCCCTCCGGGAGATCGGCATCCAGGCCGGGCTTGCCGCCGTCTACGACGCGAACCTCTCTGGGGAGGAGATCGACGCGCTCTACGTCGGCAACATGTCCGCCGGGAGGTTCATCGAGCAGGAGCACATCGGGGCGCTGATCGCCGACTACTCCGGAATGACGCGGGATCACATTCCGGCGACGAGGGTGGAGGCCGCCGGGGCATCAGGCGGTCTCGCGCTCAGGCAAGGGTATATGGCTGTCGCCTCAGGCCTTCACGACATCGTTGTCGTCGGGGGCGCAGAGAAGATGACGGACGTGGCGGATGCGATGTCCGTCGACATCCAGTCCTCGGCTGCGGACCAGCAGTGGGAGTGCTCCTTCGGGGCGACGTTCGCCTCGCTGCACGCGATGATCGCCCGTAGGCACATGCACGATTACGGCACCACGAGGGAGCAGATCGCCCAGGTGGCGGTGAAGAACCACAAGCACGGCTCTCTCAACCCCAAGGCCCAGTTTCAGAAGGAGATCAATCTTGAGACAGTGCTCCGGTCCTCGCCGGTTGCGGAACCGTTGGGCATGTTCGACTGCGCCCCCACCTCGGACGGCGCGGCCGCTGTCGTTCTATGCGCGATGGAGAAGGCCCGGAAGTACACCGACACGCCGGTGAAGATTCTGGCTTCTGCCCAGGCTTCGGACTCGCTCGCCCTCCATCACCGATCGGACATATGTAGCTTCGAGGCGACCGCCGTCGCAGGCGCGAGCGCCTTCAAGCAGGCGAAGATCAAGGCGAAGGCGGTCGACGTGGCGGAGGTCCACGACAACTACACTATAAGCGAGATACTCGCGATCGAGGACCTCGGCTTCTTCAAGAAGGGGGAGGGCGGGAAGGCCGGTCAGGACGGCCAGACCGCGATCGGGGGGAAGATCCCAGTCAACACCTCGGGCGGGCTCAAGGCGAGGGGAGATCCGATCGGCGCGACCGGGGTCGCGCAGATCGTCGAGATCGTCACCCAGCTGAGGGGCGCCGCCGGAAAGAGACAGGTCAAGGGGGCAGAGATTGGGCTCGCGCAGAATGTCGGGGGAACGGGCGCCACCTCAGTCGTTCACATCCTGGGGGTGGCTTGAATGGTGACGGCGAGATTCTGGCGCGAGAACCCGAGCAGGTACAACTTGACGGCGGTGCGGTGCGGGAGCTGCGGCCGGATACTCTTCCCGCCCCGGTCCATCTGCCCGGTGTGCCACCGGAAGAGCCTCGGCAAGATGAAAGAGATCAAGCTGCGGGGAGAGGGGGAGGTACTCACCTTCTCCGTTGTCCACGACGCCCCGAGCCAGCTCGACAAGATCAAGCCCTACGTGATCGCGATAATCCAGATGGATGAGGGCGTCCGGCTCACCGGCCAGGTGATCGACTGCGATCCCTCCGATGTGAAGATCGGGATGAAGGTCCGCAGCACCATGAGGAAGCTCGGGGAGGACGGACAAGCCGGAGTCATCTACTACGGCTACAAATTCGCTCCTGTATAGTCCCCTCGACATCACACCGATAGGAACGCAGGACTTCACTGAGCGGTCAGTTCGAAGCTGTTCTTGAATCCGCAGAGCTCGTCCGAGAGCGCAGGCCTGCAGGCGAGGTTCAGCGTGACCGAGACCGGACCCTTCGACCTCGGCATGACCTCGAAGTCGAGGGAGACCTTCTCCCCGCCCCTCAGCCACTTTATCTGATTGGGCCCCTTCACCTCGATCTCCCCGACCATCGAGATCGAGAGGTCCCTCGCCAACCCCGTGCCATCGTTGCGGAGATGGACCTTGAGTTTCGTCCAGCGGCCCTCCGCCGCCTCTTTAGGGGGATCGACCTCGATCGCTATCTCCGGCAGCAGGGAGGCAACCTCCTTCTCCGCGACGGCGATGACCTCCTTCATCGTCGCGATGGCTTTCTCGTAGTCGCGGACCCTTTCCTTCTCCGCCTCGCGGTAGAGCTTCGCCACACCGTTCATGACGAGCCCCTTCTTCTTGGCACTCTCGAGAAGGCTCTCGCATCTCATCTTCAGGTCCAAGTAGCTCTTGCGCTTCTCTTTCGCGACACCGATGCTGACCTCCGCATCAGCGAGGACCCCCGGCACTTCCTCGAACATCCTTGAGGTGATGAGCTCCCTCGCCTTTGTGAGGAGGGACATGCTCGCGGCGACATCCGCCCCGGCATTCTTCGCCACCTCTACCTTCCCTCGGAGCTCCAGCTCCTTCTTCGTGAGCTTGTCGAGAACGAGGAGGCGAAGCGTTTCCAGACCCTCCCTCATCCTCTGGAGATCCGTCGCCTTCACTTCCTCGGCCTTCATGCCCACCGCCTTCCTGAGGGAGGCGGGCACGAGCTTCTCCTCGATCCCGAGCTCCTTGACCATCCGATTCATCGCGACGAGATTCCTCAGCCCCTCCTTCGCTCGCGATTCCATCGCCTTGTTCACCGCGGTCCTCGCCCTCTGGATATTCAGGCTTGCTTTCTCGAAGTCCAGCGCTCTCAGGGCCTCCTCGGCGTTATTCAGCAGGTCCGGTGTTCCGGCTGCCCCTTGTTCGTCGGCCTCAAGCTGTTTGACGTCCTTGCTCAGCGCCTCGATGTCGGACATCCTCCTGTCGAAAAGCTCGGCCAGCGACCGAAGCTCCTCGGAGCAGCGCATCGCCGTCGCGAAGGCCTCGGAGAACGCCCCACTCCGCATTCTCTCGTCTGCCTTGGCCAACAGCGAGTCGGTCCTGTCCGAACGCAGACCCCTCCGCCTGGCCTCCTCCAACTGTTTCCTGACATCGAGAAGCGTCCTCGCGCTCGACTTCTTCTGCGCGAGGACCCGCTCCACCTCCGTGGCCATGCTCTTTATGAGCGCCCCTGTCTCCTTGAACCTCCGCTGATCTAGGAGTCTCACGATCCCGTCCCGGATGGCGACCGCCGCCCCCAGATCGGGGCCTTCCAGGCTCGCGCTCTTGTAGTTGGACTCGACCTTGTTCAACCTCTCCGTCACGTTCGCCCTCGCCGCCTGGGAGGCCTGCTCGGCCGCCTTCTTCGCAAGCTCGATCGCTATTCCATGCCTCCCCATCCCAGAGTAGTTTCCGGCCTGCCTGAGGATCTCGAGTGCTGGGTTGACGTCGATGTCGAAAGACTGGACATCCGAAATGATCGCCTGAGCCTTCTCCATCTGCTCGGCGGCCTTCCGCTCCATAATGATGCTCTGGTCGAGCTCGTTCTTCGCCAGCTCGACCGCCCTGAGCGAATCGTTGAACCTCTTCTCGCGGAGAAGGTTCTCAGCCTTGAGGAGTATCTGCTCGGCGGTGCGCACGTCCGCCCCGGCCTTCCTCGCCTTCACCAAGGTGCCCCTCGATTCCGCGATCTGTTTGGAAATCCCCTTGATGAGCGCCTCCTTGACAAGACGCTCCGCCTCCTTCGTCGTGTTGAGGGCGTCTACGAAGCTTCCGTACCTGATCTGGCTCTCGGCGCTGTCGACCATCCTTTCCACCGAAGACAAGTCGAGCAGCATCCGCCTGGAGACGGCGAGAAGATCCCTCACGAGCGGGATTCTTCTCGAGGCTATGAACGGCGCGACGATCTTCTCCGTCTCCGAGTGGCAAGTGATCAGGGCCTGCTTCGCCTCCTCATACTTCCCGGCCTCGAACAGCCTCTTCGCCTTCCCGAGGAGCGCGGAGGCGCTGCTCGTGTCCCTTCCGTGATCCGCCGCCTCCTTCAGCAGTCCCGAGGTCTCAACGATTCTGTCGTATACCTCGGTGTGAAGCGCAACAGTCGTCTCAAGAGACCGCCTCGCCTCCTCGACCAATGCGAAGACCTTTGCGAAATCGCCTCCGTCGATCACTCTCGACGCATCCTCAGCCAGGTGCTCGATCTTCATGACCTCGACGCCGTTCCTCCGCGCGGAGGCTATCGACTTCGACAGCGTCGCAAGGTTCCTCGTCACATCATCCTTGATGATGGACTTCGCGAAGTGGATGACCTCCACAGTGATCTTGAACGACTCCGAAGGATCATTGGCGGCCTTCAGCCGCTCGGCCTTCCGCCTGAGCAGGCGGTCGCTCTGGGCCCTGCGCGAGCTCGTCCCGAAGGGTCTTGCGCTGCGACCCCAGCTCCCTTGTCATGTCGAGGAGCCTCCTCGCCTCCTCGATCTTCTCAGCGAGAGATGCTGTCTCTCCCCGCCTCAGGTTCTCGGTCGCCGTCATCGCGAGGTCGTGGGCCTTCTCGAAGTGCCCGGCCTTGAGAGCGGCTACGGCCTGTTCTCCCAACTCCTTTGCCGAAGCGATGTCTATCTGGCCTACA
>DYTM01000022.1:0-421 GCA_020725985.1 Methanomassiliicoccus sp. | reverse complement strand
CGGACTGGACAGCAGCCTCGGCTGCCAACCTCGTCTTCTCGTCGATCATCTCGGAGCATCGTTGGATGAGATCGGAGACAGGCAGATACTCCCCTTCCTTCACCGAGCCAATGATTTCGTCCAAAAGGGCGTGCTCCTCCGACAGGTCTGCCCCCATCTTCATCGCGCCGGCGATCTTGAGCTCGATGTTCATGATCACCTTGGCTAGATGCTCCTCGATCGCCTTATGAGCCTCCCCCTGAGCTGTCCTCAATTGGGCCACGGCGCCCTTGAAGTCCCTCGAGATGGTCATCATCCTCGAGGCGTTCATGAGCCGCCTCGCCTCGGAGAGGTCAATTCGGTAGGCGCTGCCGCTCATCATGAGGGATTTGGTCGCCGCCAGCTCCGTCTCCACCTCCCGGTAGCCTTCTAGGGCAGTCTC
>DYTM01000233.1 GCA_020725985.1 Methanomassiliicoccus sp. | reverse complement strand
TGGAGGACGCAGGCAGGGCGGTGGGGAAGATCGATGGTAGCATACCAGTGCTTTGCGGAGCTGGGGTGAAGAATGGCGAGGACGTCAAGCGCGCCATCGAGCTCGGCGCGAAGGGAGTGTTGCTCGCTTCGGGGGTCGTCAAATCGTCCGACGTCAGAGGGGCCCTTGCCGACCTTGTCAGGTTCATCTGATGCTCTCGTGCAGCGACGGTCGTTGAGACTACGAACTCAATCTGACACTTACTGTAAACACCCAGGTTAAGCGGCAGGCAGATCCATCATGTGGTTTGATGAGAGGCCTGTGTTCGTTTCTAGCACTAGTCCTCCTCCTCCCCACGATAAACCCCGGCCTCTCATCTTCCCCTTCGCATTCAATCTCTGATGAGTTGGCTTCGCTCGAGGCGATCGAGATCGATAGAGATTGGTCTGGTACGACCGCGGCCTTCTCCTCAAATGGAGGAATGTCATATTCCCGTGGCTCAGAACTCGCCGCTCTGCATATCTCGGAGGTCTGCCCTTCCTTTCCGGGAGAATTTGTCACGCTGAGGAGTGCTGCTGCATCACATATCACGCTTTCCAACTGGACAATTTCAGACGGGGAGGGCAGTATCACTTTCGGTCGGAATACCACCCTTCCCAGTAGTTCAGAGATCGTCTTGTGCGGGAATGCCACCGTTCTCTCTCAGATATGCCCGGGCAAGATGATTGTGCAGTTCGGGAATGAGGGGGTCCTGGAGCGAGGCCGATTTCAGCTCGCGGATGCCGGAGACGAGGTGTTTCTTCTTGATGCAGAAGGCATGATTATCGACGCCGCCGTGTACGGGGACTCCGACTATGAAGGAACGGGATGGGTGGGTAAGCCAATCGACAGGATCCCCAAAGGAAAGGCGGCCATCAGATCATCACCCTCCGCGCTCGACGATTCGAACACCTCCCATGACTGGGTGGTGTTGCCACCAGGCCGGTCGAATTTCACCCAAACCGAATCAGTCGGCCTTGTGGAGCCTTTCACCGCCCCGGAGGAAGCACTCGGGAGACTTCTGAGGGAATTCCAGTATGCGCAGTATTCCATTTCCGCGGCCGTGTACGAGCTCGATGATGCCAGGGTGGTGAGAGGCCTGCTCGAATGCCGGGACCGGGGGATCGAAGTCCGACTGCTGCTAGAGGGTCAGCCGGTCGGAGGGCTTTCCAGGGACTCAAAGGTCGCTGCCTGGACCCTGGCGGAGGCGGGATGCGAGGTGCGGTTCTTCAAATCCATTGACGCATACAGGAGGTACGGCTACCTCCACGCGAAGTTCGCCGTAATGGATGAAAGGAGAGCGATTGTCATGTCGGAGAACTGGGTTTCCGGGGGCATATCTCAGAACCGGGGTTGGGGTGCCAGCGTTGAAGAAACTTCGACCGCCTCCTTCCTACTGAAGGTCTTCGAGAGTGACTTCATGTCATCGCTCGATGTCCATCCCGCCGATGAGATTATGACGACACCACCAGACGAGGATTTGGGGAGGGAGGAATCCGCGGAGGAGTCAATCCCCCTCGGAGACATTGAGCGCTCTCGCGCCACAATACGACCCCTGATCTCCCCGGACTTCTCACGCGGGAGACTCAGTGAGCTTCTTCAATCCGCAGAATCCAGGATACTCGTGCAGCAGTTCTACTGCGACCCGGATTGGAATGGAGAGGAGAGCCTCGTGCCTCGTCTCTTTGAGGCGGCCATGAGGGGTGTGTCCGTCAGGGTCCTCCTCGACTCCTCATGGTTCAATACACAGGGTGAAGGAGGCAACAACCTCACGGTGCATCGAATGAACGAGAGGGCAAGAGAGCTTTCGACCGATCTGGAAGCGCGGCTCGTCTCCCAGTATCATCCGTTAGGGCTCGTTCACAACAAGGGTTTGATCGTTGATAACATAACTGTCGT
>DYTM01000021.1:4735-11620 GCA_020725985.1 Methanomassiliicoccus sp. | reverse complement strand
TCGACGAAGAGGCAGCCGACGCCATACCAATACTTGAGGTATGTCTTCCTCAACCACTGCCACCAGCTCTGCTCCGGCACCTCAATATCGACATCAGGCGACTCGGGCGCCGGAACCTCCTTCTCCTCGACCTTGATGAGCCGCTTCTTCGCCATGTTTTCCGTCACCGGAAGTGGCAGGCGACGAGATGCCCCCCGCCCCTGTCAGTCAGCGGCGGATCCTTCTGCTCGCAGATCGCCTCCCGGTACCTGCACCTGGTGTGGAACCTGCATCCGGTCGGGGGGTTCGCGGGGCTGGGGATGTCCCCCGCGAGGACAATCCTGTCCCTGCGGAGGTCCGGATCAGGAACGGGGATGACAGAGAGAAGGGCTTCGGTGTAGGGATGGAGGGGCTTCCTGAAAAGCTCGTCCTTGCTCGCGAACTCGACCACCTTCCCGAGATACATGACGTTGATGCTGTCGCACATGTACTTGATCGTGCTCAGGTCGTGGGAGATGAAGAGGTACGAGAGACCGAACTCGGCCTGGAGGTCGTTCAAAAGGTTGAGTATCTGGGCCTGAACCGACACGTCGAGCGCGGAGGTCGGCTCGTCGAGGACGACGAAGTCCGGATTGAGGGCGAAAGCCCTTGCGATGCCGATCCTCTGCCGCTGTCCGCCGCTGAACTCGTGCGGAAAACGGTAAAGATGCTCGGGGTTCAATCCCACTTTCTCGAGCAAGGCGGTCGTCCGCTCCCTCAGCTCCTCCCCCCTCGCGACGCCGTGAACGAGAAGTGGCTCCCCGACGATGTCCCTTATCAGCATCCGGGGGTTGAGGGATGAAAACGGATCCTGGAAAACGATCTGCATGAACTGGCGGAGCTTTCTCAGTTCCTCCTGGTTCCGCCGGTCCAGGGCGAACTTGTCCTGTATCTCTTCGATCTCCTTCTCCACCGCCTCCTTCGACTTGCCGTCGCTGTTCTCCTCGATCATCCGGGCCAGCTGATCCTCGAGCCCGACGAGGCGCTTTCTCTCCTCGGCAGGCATCCGGTAGTACACATGGCCTTCGGTCGGCGGGACGAGGTTGAGAATGCATCTGCCGGCGGTGGTCTTACCGCATCCACTCTCCCCCACGAGGCCGATCGTCTCCCCCTTCTTGATCGCCAAATTGATGCCGTCCACCGCCTTGACGCTCGCCAGCTGCTTCCTGAGGAGCCCGCCCCTGATCGGGAAGTGCTTCTTCATTCCCCTTGCCTCGACGAGGTACTCCATCAGCTCGCCCCCGTGTACAAGTAGCAGGAGGTGAAATGGCCGGGCTTGATCTCGAGCATCGGCGGCTTCTTCTCCCTGCACACCACCATCGCGAACGGGCACCTCGGGTGAAACCGGCAGCCGGACGGAGGCCTGACGAGGTTAGGGACGTTCCCCTGTATGATATCGAGCCTAGTCGTCTCGGCAGTCAGCTTCGGAATCGAGTTCATCAATCCCTGCGTATAGGGGTGAAGGGGCTCCTTGAAAATCGATCTCACTGGACCGATCTCGGCCATGACCCCGGCGTACATCACCCCGACCCGATTGCATGTCTCGGCAACCACGCCGAGATTGTGAGTGATCAGGAGGATGGAGGTGCCGGTCTCGGTCTGCAGGTCTCTCATGAGCTTCAGTATCTGCGCTTGGATCGTCACGTCGAGGGCGGTCGTCGGCTCGTCCGCTATCAGAAGCCTCGGCCTGCAGGCGAGGGCCATTGCGATCGTGACCCTCTGCTGCATTCCCCCGCTCAGCTCGTGAGGGTAGGACTTGATGACGTTCTTGGGATCGGGAATCCTGACGAGCTTGAGCATGCCCTCCGCCCGGTCAAGGCCCTCCTGCTTGATGAGCTTCTGATACCTTCTGACGATCGGAATTCTCGAGCTGATCATCACCACGATATCCTTCGTATTCTTGTTCATCCTCCGGTACATCGTGCGATAGTAGCGCAGGACGATGGACTTGAGGAACCCGAGTCTCTCCTTCCCAGACTTGATCCCCTCCATCCTCGCGTCGATGTTCTTCAGCACCGCCCCGCTGAGCTCCTTCCTCTCGTGGAGAAGGAGGTTCTCCGCGATCTGCTCCCCGGCGGTGAAGACGGGATTGAGGGAGCCCATCGGCTCCTGGAATATCATCGAGATGTACTTGCCCCGGATCTTCTGCATGTACGGCATGCTCTTCGACAGGAGATCCCACTCCTTCCGGATCTTCTCAAGCTCCTTCCTCGCATCCTCGAGCTCCTTCTTCCTCCCGTTCTCAGGCTTGGAGGCTTCAATCTCCTCGACCTTCTTGAGAAGAGCCATCCTCTTCTCCCGTATCTCTGGGGGCATTGAAAAGAAGATTCTCCCCTTCTCGATCCTTCCCGGTGGGGAGGGGATGAGCCGGAGGATGCAGTTCGCCGTGACGCTCTTCCCGCAGCCGGTCTCGCCTACGAGGCCAAGGGTCTCTCCCTTCCGGATCTTCAGGTCGATGCCGTCGAGCGCTTTGACAACGCCTTGGTAAGTATAGAAGTTCGTATAGAGGTCCTCGATCTCCAGCAGTATCTCTTCATTCTCCATCGAACTACCTCCTCAAACGCGGATCGAGAATATCCCTGAGCCCGTCGCCCAGGAGATTGAACCCCATGACGAACATGAATATCATCAGACCGGGGAAGGTGACCATCCACCACGGGTTGTACTCCACCCCATCGTAGATAACCGTGCTGAGGAAGTACTGCTGCCCGTCAGAGACCATCTTTCCCCATTCCGCCGTCCCAGTCGGAGGCCCGAAGCCTATGTAGCTCAGTCCCGCCGCCACCAGGACCACGACCCCGAGGTCCATCGTCGCCGAGACAAGCATAGGCGCCAGTGAGTTCGGTACAACGTGCCTGAAGAGCACCCGGGATTTCTTAGACCCAACCGCCCTTGCGGCCTCAACGTAAGTATTCTCTTTTATCGAGAGGACCTGACCTCTCACTATCCTTGCGTATGGAGGCCACCAGACGACGATAAGGGCCAGCATGATGTTCTCGAGGCTCCTGCTCAGCACCGCCGCCACGGCCATTGCGAGAACGAGGCCCGGAATGGAAAGGAAGATGTCCGTTATCCTCATGAGCAGCTCGTCGACTGCCCCGCCGTAGTAGCCGGCGATAGCGCCCAGTACAATTCCTAGAATTGAAGCGACAAGAACAACGAATACCGCAATGTAGATCGACGTTCTGGAGCCCCAGATAATACCATAGTAGATGTCAACGCCAAGATGGCCAGTGCCGAGAATGAACCCCTCGGCCCCAGGCGGCTTCGGGGACTGGAAGTCTCTCGGCATGTACAAAGGATCCCTCTGTCCCTCCGGTACGGGAGCAAGCACAGGAGCGAAGACGGCCAGTATCAGAATGACAAGGACAATGGCCAGACCCACTATTGCCAGCAGACTCTTCCTCATCAGGAAGAATGAGAACCTCAACTCCCTGATCCTCGGGGCCATTGACTTCTTGATCGGTTCGAAGAACCTCTTTCCCCAGCCTCTCACAGGTTTCTCCTCTCCGTTCATCTCATCACCCCAGCCTCACTCTTGGATCAAGATAGGCATACAGAAGATCGACAACCAGGTTGACCAGAACGTAGATAATGGCGACCACGAGCACGAAACCGAGTATCGAGGCCCAATCGTTCTGAAGTATCGCCGCGGTGGACCATCTTCCGAGACCGGGCCAGGCAAATATGGTCTCGGTGAGCACCGCACCTCCCAATAGACCTCCGAAGGAAAGGCCCACGACCGTCGTTGTAGGTATCAGGGCGTTCTTCCTGGCATGTTTTCTTATCACAACCCTCTCTGACAACCCTTTTGACCTGGCGGTCTTGATGTAGTCCAGGCCCATGACCTCGAGCATGCTCGATCTCATTATCCTTGTTATGATGGCTATCGTACCGAAGGAGAGAGTGATGCTTGGAAGTACCAGATGGAGCAGGGCATCTCCGAAGAGTGGGAAATTGCCATTCAAAAGGCAGTCGAGAAAGTAGAAGCCCGTGTAGTGATGCAACATAGGCCCCCCTTGAGCTAAGTACAGCTCAGTGGAGTATCTCTGTCCTACCGGCAACCATCGTAACTGAAAATAGAAAACGTATTGAAGCATGAGGGCGAGCCAGAAGATAGGAAGCGAGACGCCAGAAAGGGCCATGATTCTGGTGGCATGGTCGACAGGCTTGTCCTTCCTCACCGCCGAGACGGTGCCCAGCCCGATCCCCACCACCACTGCTATGAAGATGCTTATGAGCGTCAATTCGAAAGTCGCAGTGAAGTAAGTCTGAATTGCAGTTGTAACAGGGGCCCTGGCAACCCGGGAGTAGCCCCAATCGCCCTGGAGGATTCCGCTGAGCCAATACCAATACTGAACGTAGATGGGGTCGTTCAGATGAAATCTCTCGTATATCGCGGCGATCTGTTGTTCGTTCATCCTTTCGGAGATGTACGCGGCTGCAGGGTCACCTCCCACTCTGGTCAGGGTGAAGATGAATATCGAGACTCCGAGCAGAACCGGAATGAGAAGAAGAAGTCTACGCACTATGTAGGCACCCATCTTCATGGCCGCGTGTCACCTAGTCCCCAGAACAGGTTATTGCTATAAAAGGGTTTTTCCGATTTCACATTGGAATTCAACCTTCTGGATGCCTCCGCAAATGATGACATCGTACCCCTTTCACGTCGACCTCCAACTGGCGGAGCAATGAAGAAAGAGAAGAAAAACAAAGGAAAGGAAAAAGGGTTTGAGTTTGTTCAGGCCGCGCCTTTACCGAGGACGTAGTAGTAGAGGCCAGAGTGCAGTGGGTTGAAGTAGTATCCCGTTACCCATTCGCGTTCTACATGGAAGTTGGTCGGCTGACCAAGCCATATGTAGTATTCGTTCTCGTAGCAGGACATCGATATCTCGTAGTACATCTGCGCCCTGAGAGTCTCGTTCAGTTCTCCCGCTGCTTCCTCGATCATCAGGCTGAGGGTGTGGTTGAACAGCGAGATCCTGAACGGGTAGGTCCCGTTCTCGTGCAGGAAGGGCTGTACATAGTCGTCCGGATCATCGTAGTCTGGCCCCCATCCGAGGTAGAAGATCGGCAGCTCCCTGTTCCGCACTGCGGGCAGGTATGCTCCAGACCAGTCGAGTGCCTGCACGTTGACTACGATGTCACCAGACACATAGCCATCCACGGTCAGGGACTCGAGGTTCTCCTTGAACAGGAGGCACGCTGTCTCCCTCACGAGGTTTCCGGAGTTGTAGTACAGATAGACCTCGAACCCGTCCTCGGCCCAGCTGTTTCCTGTGTCTGCGTTGATAGCCATTTCCAGGAAGTCAGCGGCCTCAGTCAGGTTGTTCTCGAAGGTCGGCACCGTCTCGTTGTAGCCCCACATGCCCCTGGGTATCGGCCCGTTCGGGACTATGGCCGCGCCGTACAGGATGTCCACGATGTAGGTCTCGTAGTCGAACGCCCGCACGAAGGCCTGCCTCACCAATGGGTCCGCGAAGAAGTCAAGCGGTACCGTACCAATCGGCAACGGTCCGGGGTTGATGTTCTGGTTGAACCCGATGAAGGTCAGGTCATATGTCGGCAGACCCTGAACGATCCTGATGTTCGGCTTGTCCAGCACATCGTACTTGTGGTTCATCGGAACGTAGATCGAGTCCGCATCGCCTGCGAAGAGCATCATCTCTCTCGTCCCAATGTCCTCGATTTTCTTGATGATGACGTACTTCAGCTCAGGAAGGTCTCTCCAATAGTCATCAAACCTCTCGAGGAGGATGTACTGGTTGGACACCCACTCCCTCATGAAGTATGGTCCCGTGCCAGCCTCGTTCCTCAGGATGAACTCGTTCAGTTCACCAGGGCTGACTCCGCCATTCGCCTCGGCCCATTCCATCGACATGACCGATCCGACGGTGTATGCCAGAGCCTTGATGAATGCCGGGTAGGGCTTCACCAGGTGGATCACGACCGTCGTCGAGTTCACGACCTCGACTGATGCGTCAACGTCGTCTGGGTCAAGCAGGTCCGCACCATAGCCTGGTACCATTACCTGCCCCAGCATCCAAGCCGGACTCCAAGGATCGTTGATGATGAGAACTCTCTCCAGGGAGAACTCAACATCATATGCATCCATCGTCGTCCCGTCGTGGAACTTCACACCCTGCCTGAGGTAGAACGTGTAGTCAAGCCCGTCGGGCGAGACGCCTCCGTTCTCAATCGTCGGAACGTTGGTCGACAGGTACGGCACGAACTCGGCGGACTTCTCCCGATCGAACCAGATGAGAGTCTCGTAGATGTTCTGGAGGACTTCTCCACCAGCACTCTCATAGTTGTAGCCGGGGTCGACCGACTCAGGCTCGCCAATCGTCGCCAGCACAAAGGTGTCGGGGTTCTTTGCCTCAACAGGCGCCACGCCTCCAGTCGGAAGCACGACGATCGTGTTGTAGTACAGTTGCACGACACCGTGTATGCTCGCTACGATGATGTAGGAGGCATAGACGCTCCCATTGCCCTCATAGGTGTGGTTGATCAAGCCCACATCGCCGAGGCTACCAGAGACCAAATCAGAACCATCGCCGAAGTACCAGATAATTGACGAGATGAAGTCGGGTAACATCTCGCCCTCCGAGAATGCAGCGGAGGACATCGCATCGAAATCGACCTGTGTGTCGCTCTCGATCAGATCCCCGCTCTTCGCAGCGATGGCATATGGCGCAGTTTCGTCGCTAGGCTCCTCAACGACCGGGTTCAGAACTTCCACGCGAACAGGCGCATTCCAGTTGGTTGACCTGCCACCCTTGTCATCCTCGACCGTCAGAACAATCATGTACCTTCCGGGGAAGCCATAAGTGTGGGTCACAACCGGTCCGAATGTGTCTACGCTCC
>DYTM01000021.1:0-4725 GCA_020725985.1 Methanomassiliicoccus sp. | reverse complement strand
GAAGTTCCACGAATAGGCGACGATTTCGCCGTCGGGATCCTCGCTTTCGGTAGCATCGAAAGTCACCGGATCACCAGCGACGATCGTTGTGGTAGTCGCGGAGGCGCTAGCGTTGGGTTCCTGGTTCTCAGCAACCTCTTCTCCACCTCCCATCAGAAGCAAGGCACCAGCAATGGCGGCGACGACGATGATGATCACAACGACCGCTGCGATAATCTTAGTCATCGAACCCTTTGATGCCCCCTCCCTAGGAAGTCTTTCGCCTTCACTTTCCATTTCAGATTTCCTCCTATTCCCCTTAGACAATAGATTGGGGGACTGGATAATCGATAAGAGCTTGTTGCTATAAATAGGTTTTGAGATGGAAAAAGGGAGAGCCAGTATGCTTTCAAATTGGGCGGAGAACACGTCATTTGGAGCTATATAAACCCTGCGAGGAAGAAGACGGAGGGAGGGAAGGCCCTCTTTCGTGAGCGGCCCGAGAAAGGAGAACAATGAAGCCCCGGGCGCCAATCCTCGTTCATGTACTCGACAGTCCTCGTCACCGTGCCCGATCTTCCGACCGCCTGCAGCCTGACAAATTCAGTCCTTGAGAGCAGGCTCGCTGCCTGCGCCAACGTCTTCCCGATAAGGTCGGCATACTGGTGGAAGGGAAGGATTGAGAACGCAGAGGAATTCGCGATCCTATTCAAATCGAGGACGGAGGATTTTGCTGAGTTGGAGAAGAGGATTGCGAATGAGCATCCCTACGATGTGCCATGCATCGTCCGCTACGACATAGCGGAGGGTCATGCCCCCTATCTGGAATGGATCAGGGAGTCAACAGCGAGACCCCCGGAGGGTTGAGGTCGAATATCATCCTCCTCGCCCAATCGAGCTTGCGCGCCTTCGTCCTCGAGTCCTTGCCGTTCTGAGACCTCACCTCGTCGAAATCGAATCCCACCAGGAGGATGCGGGATGCGCCAAAGTGTCTTGCCAGCATGACTGCCCTGTCCCCATCTGTGAAGCCTCCGAAGTTGTAAACCCTGTTAAACGGTCTGGACTGGGTGGTAGGGGTGATCCATCCCTGAAAGAATGGCACGTATTCCTTCAACCTTCTGACATTGTCCCCGTGCGCGTGAATAACCGCCACCGCCCCGGCAGAATTCGCCCTCACCTGGGTGCACACTTCGCCATCTAGATCTGTGACGACGATGTCGGGGACGATGCCCCTCTTCATCAGCTCGGATGTGGCACCGTCCGCGGAGATGATAGTCCCGAGGGGCCTGACCGTCTCCATTTCCTTCTCCAGGTTGGGGCCGTATCCGTAGACGGTGACGGTCGAATGCATCAGCCTCTCGAGGCATTCCGGGCCGCAGACCTTCTTCCCTTCCAACATCGACGCGAGTATCCGCGCCGAAAGCTCGTCATCCTGTCTCGAGAATCGGAATTCCTCGAGTATCCTGTAGTAGATCGGGTCCCAGTCGCGGTACTCCAATTGACCACCTACTCCGCGGTCTCGACCGGTTCCCTCTTTTCAACCGCCTTGCCGGCCGAGCCGGCGGCGGACCGCATCGCTGTGTTGAGCAGCCCTCCAAACACCGCCAGCAGGAAGCCCGAGATCATCTCCAGGATGATGACCGCCTCCTGGCTGCTGCCGACACCGAGGAAGAACTGCGACGCGTCGAGTGCCCCTTGGATGATGAAGCCGATGGCGAGCACCGTGATCGCCACGACGAGGTAGGTCCAGTATATCTTCCCTTGGGAGAGGAAGTGGTTGACGAACCTTCCGGTCTGATACGAGAGAATGGCGAAGATCCACACCCAGAGCGTGCCGCCAGCAAAAAGGAGTGCTTGGAGGAGGAGTCCCGCCTCGGGGTCTGCTCTCGCCGCGTCCAGGCCATATACGATTCCGAGGAAGACCAGGACGATCGAGAGGATAGCGAATGGAATCATCTGGCTCCCGGACCTTATCGCCCGGCCGGCCTTGACGGAAAACTGCCTGAACCTCTCGGCGGCCTTGTATGCGAACATGATGAGGTAAATGCCCAATACAACCGCGATGGCGCCCGCCGCCATCTCAGGGATGATCGCGATGTCCAGATTCTCGACGAACTGGATCACCTTCGGCACGAGGGAGAACAGACCGAAGACCGAGAGTACGAGGCCTATGGGCGTTATGATTCTCTTCCTCACTTTGTCGTCCTGAAGCATCTTGACCAGGACGTAGTAGGTACCCTCGACGGTCGGGGCTTGCTTGACGAAGACCCGCCTCACTGAGTCGATCTTAACCCTCGAAGAGACCATCGGATAGATGAACTCGTCCTCGGCGCCGTCGCTGACCAGTACGACCCTTTCCGGCTTGACCATCTCGAGAACATTTTCCAGCTGAGTCGCCAGGACGAGGTCCGACTCGTACCCCACCTTGACGTCACCGCAAATCGCGGCAATCTCAGCATCCATCCCAGATTTGATCATCTCATCGTAGATGCTTATCGCTGCGAGAAGGGTGTTCGTGTCCGAGTCCTCGGGATCCTTGAGCGCGAGTGCGACGGCGGCGTTGAGGTTCTCCTCCCTTCCCACAAAGGGGCTGTTCAGGCCAGTTTTCACGCCAAAATCGTCGTCGCGGTCGACACACAGGACTAGGATTTTCATCTAAATCTTCAATCCAGTTTCAACATATTAGTATTTTTTGTTGTGACTCGCAGATTCCAGAGCGACTGCGCTGAGAATCTCGGGAATGGGACCGATGGCGTCAGTCACACGGTTGTTTCAGGAGGTCGATAGGGGCGAAGAGCGGGGACGCGACAAAGACGTTGCGCAACATCCAGTTTCCCGGACTTCTCAATCAGGACTGATTGCCTTGAATCAGTGCTGTGAAAAGGATTATAATATCGGATTTTCATGTTCAGAAAGGATGGAGAAGAAGCCTGGATACAAGGAGTGTCCCCGGTGCGGACTCAGGAACAAGCCGCAGGCTTTCCAGTGTGATTTCTGCGGCTGGCATTTCGAGGAGTCGGGAGACGAATGGATCGAGCACATTCGGGCCCTCGAGGAAATCAGCACCGAGAGACCGTCGGTTATCGTGGACGAGGAGATATCGAAGAGGATCCAGGCCACTATGGTGAAACCCGAAGGTCCCCCAGAGGGGGAGGAGAAGGTAGAGGGCGCGGCGGAGAGGCAAGAAGAACTGGCGGAGCTCATGCAAGGTCCCGAATACGTCCCGCCTGCGCCGCCCGGACCCGCTCGCGTCGAGGTCGTCCCCCCTAAAGAGGTCGAGGCAACAAGGGAGCGGATGGGAGATGAGACGGAGTCAGCCGCTCCAGTCGAACCGGAGCTGCCCCGAGTGGAGGAGGTTCCCCTTCCTCCCGAAGAAACCCCCGAGGCTGAGCCGATTCCGGCCGCCAAGGCGGAGACTGGGGCGGTTGAGGAACTCGTCGAGTCGATGATCGAAGAAGCTGAGGTCATCCAGGAACTCCCGCCACCGGAGACGAAGGTTCTGGAGGAACCATCGCAGATCCCTCAGGTTCCGCTTCCCGAGCAAAAGCCCGAGGCCCCGGTGGAAAGGAAGGAGAAGCCTTCACTTCATGTTCCTGTTGCGGCCTTTGGCATGCGGCGGGCCATGCTGCCGATGGGGATCCTCGTCGTCGGCGCTTCCGCGTATGTCTCCATTCTTCTCATTTCCGTTCTGTACACCGTGAGCTGGGCGCTCAGCTGGGGCGTTTCAATCGCCGGGGCGATCATGATCACAATCGGATGCAGTCAGCTCTCGGACGTTTGGAAGGGACCCGAGAAGCGGGAATCCAAGTTGCCAGAGTTTATCGGGCTGCCCGAGGAAAAGGAAAGTGAGCCGGAGGTGTTCATCTGCCCACTCTGCAACGAGGTCGTCTCGGAGAGGGACGAATACTGCCCCGCCTGCGGGGCAGCGTTCGAGGAAGTCGCGGAATGAATATTGTTCGGGAGAGATTCAAATGAAGATCGTCTGGCATGGACACTCGTGCTTCGAGGTGAAGGACGACGTCACCGTCGTGACGGACCCCCATGACGGGAAGTCACTCGGCATCCGGGCACCGGTCGTCAAGGCGGATGTGGTCCTCGTCAGCCACGACCATTTCGATCACAACTGCTCCAGGATCGTCAAAGGGGATTATGCACTGGTCAGAGATCCGGGGGAGCGGATCGAGAGAGGAGTGCGTATCAACGGGCTCGTGACCGCGCACGACGACGCAGATGGGGGGAAGAGGGGCAAGAACATCATCTTCAGGTTCGAGCTCGGAGGGATGATGTTCTGTCATTGCGGAGACCTCGGGCATGTGCTCTCGGACGAACATATCAGGAAGATCGGCCCTGTGGACGTGCTCTTCATTCCCGTCGGAGGCGTTTTCACAGTGGATGGAGCCCAGGCAAGGGAAATAGTGGCGAAGATGAGGCCGAAGGTGGCGGTGCCTATGCACTTCCGGACCGGCGGCCTTTCCCTGTCGATTCAGACGGCCGATCGGTTCCTCGAGGGCCTCGCGCACGAGAAGGTGCTGAGGACCGGCAACGAGATAGACTTCGTCGAAGAGGATCTGCCGGAAGAGACCGAATACTGGGCCTTTTCGCCTTGAGTGTTATCGAAAAGGATAATGGGGAACCCTTCGACCCTCGATCGATCAGATGAGGCCGAGCGCGTCCTCCACCCTGCCCAGCTCGATCGGGGTGCTCTTGTGCCCCACCACCGCACCCTTCGAGTTCGCGACGAGACAG